>JBCCZH010000220.1:0-5545 GCA_039188075.1 Pseudomonadota bacterium | reverse complement strand
TGGTGGCCGACGGTTTTAGCGTCACAGCTTAAGGAAATGCAACACTCCTGCGGAAAATACCAATGATTATTACAGGTTGCGCGGTTCGCGGGCGGAGCGCAGCTTTTCCGCCAGATCCAGAACCGGTTTCACGACCCGGCTACCGGTCTGACCGATCTTCATCGCCATTTGCAGTCTGCGGGCGATGAACCGATCCAGGGCCTCATCATCCTCGTGATCCAGCCAGTACAGAACGATGCGCGGCAAGACGGCACTTAACAGCGCGCGCTTGGTCTGGCGATTATAGTCGGTGGCGGTATCGCCCGCGGCTTCCCAGATCGCATCTGCGATCGACCAGACGCGTTTGACGGCAGCGCTGGCGCCCCACGGCAGCAGACCTTTGCCCGCCGCCTTGCGCACCGCTTCCTTATGTGGAGACAGGGCATCCAGCCAGGCGCGAATGCCGGCCGCCACACGCTCATGCGTGCGCAGCGCCGCCAGATCCTGGGTCGCCAGCGTGTCCAGCATCTCGTCGACGGCACGATCGAAAAAGTGATCAATCAGGTCGGTAATCCCGTTCGGGGCGGCCAAAGCCTGCTCTCCAGCACTGATCCCGGCTTCGCGGGCGGCCTGTTTGGCGGCCACGATGGACCAGCCGGTCTCTGGGACGCGCGGCAAAAGCGCGTCCAACCAGCGATTTCGAAGCTTTTCAGAGGGCGTGGGCATATCTGAATCCGGGGATAGGCAAGCGGGTTTCCCCATGTTATAAGCGCGGCTTGTTTTCGGCTCTATAGGCCACAACCGCACATCTGCAGGACATCCTGCCCCGACTTTTATGGAGAGTTGACCATTATTCAGATTACTGTTCGCGACAATAATGTCGAACAAGCCCTTCGCGCGTTGAAGAAAAAGATGCAACGTGAAGGCCTGTTTCGTGAAATGAAATCCCGCACTTACTTCGAGAAGCCATCTGAAAAGAAGGCGCGTCAGAAGGCAGAAGCTGTGCGCCGCGCTCGCAAACTTGCTCGGAAGCGCGCCCAGCGTGAGGGTCTCGTTTAGACGACCCCCTGACGGAATGATCGAAACCCCCGCGCCTCTGGTGCGGGGGTTTTTGTTTTCGACCGGTCCGCACAAACACCCTTACGCCTCCCGATGAGGTTGAGGAATCCGGCCTCGCATGGTTAGCTGAGCATCCGTCGAGAGCCCTCAAAGGAATGAGTGTGCGCCGTGGCCGATAGATCGCCCGAACCAGACAGCCCAATCCGCGTCTTCCTGTCCTATTCCAGACGCGATACCGCATTGATGTTACGGATCGCGGAATCCCTGCGCGCGCGCGGATTTGAGCCGGACTTCGATCAATCCTCGCACGATCCCGACAATGTCTCTGGCGGTATTTCTGCCGAGGATGAATGGTGGCTACGTCTTCAGGAAATGATCGCGACCTGTGATGTGATGGTGTTTCTCGCATCCCCCGCATCCGCGAAGAGCGATGTCTGTGATGAAGAGCTGGCTTATGCCCGTCAGACCGGCAAGCGCATCATTCCTGTCCTAGCCGCAGAGATCGATTTCGCAACGGCCCCACCAAGGCTTGCCGCACTCAATGTCAAAATCGACGCGACCCAAACCGGCGATACGTTTGATACGACGATGGATGCGCTGCAGGCCGCCCTGAACGTCAATGTCGGATGGCGCCGCGATGGACGGCGACTCGCCGATCGGATGGCCGAATGGGACCGTCGCGATCGGCCCATGAGCCTCCTCTTGCGGCCTGGCGCTGTCGAGGATGCCGAAGCCTGGGCGGCACGGCGTCCGCGCAACGAACCGGAACCCGGCGAGATTTACTTCGATTATGTCGCTGCGAGCCGGCATAGGAATCGCGCCGATGAAAAACGACGCCTGTTCTGGCGTCGCATCACCAGCGGACTGGTCTTTGTCGCGATTGGGCTGATGGGCTGGGGGCTGTATGCAATGGTCCAGACCCAGCGCAATGCCGAAATCACCTATTCGCAATTTCTTACTCAGGCGAGCATGGAGGCATTGGAGCGGGATGAGCCGGCCCGGGCCATGCGGTATTCCATTCTCGCCTCCACGGATACTGCCTTGTCCCCCGCTGCAGAGGGGGCGCAATTCCAGCTCGGCAAAGTCGCCATGGCGGCGCGCATCCCGGTTTTGCTGCCTGACCCGTCGGGCAGTCGGGAACCGGCACTCTATGCGCCGGTGGCGGATGAGATCGCAATCCCTGCCGGTAATAATGGTGTCCAGATCTGGCGCCCGGATGAACAGGGTGTCTGGTCCAGCATCACGATTTCAACCCGATCAACCGACCCGGACAGAGTGGAATATTCAGCCGATGGCGCGCGGCTGTTTACCGCCTCTCACAGGTCTGATGATGCCGAGATCTGGCAGCGTGATGACGTCAATGGCTGGGAAACGATACCGCTGGACGGGCATGAGACGGGCGTCAATGTTGCGGCGTTTTCACCTGATGGCAGTCTGCTCGTGACCGCGACGCAGTCAAACGAATCTGACACGCATATGGTTGTGGTCTGGCAGACCGATCGAACCGGTGAATGGTTCAGCACCACTCTAGACGGACATACTGACTACATCACCTCTGTTTCCTTCGCATCTGATGGCGCACGGTTTGCGACATCTGCTCGCGATGGTACGATCAGGATCTGGCGCCGAGGCGAAGGCAATGACTGGGTGTCGGACATTCTGTCCGGACCTGTCAGTCAGCCCGTAGAAGTAGCTGTCTTTTCGCCGACCCGACGCGAATTGATCGCTCTGTCGAGCAGCTTGCGTCTGTGGCGGGAGACGGCCCCCGATAACTGGGAAGACATCACACCAGTCGATTTTCCGGAGCGTGTGGATCGCGTCTATTTTTCCCCGGATGGCAATCAACTTGCCGTCCATGATGTGCTCAAGGGCTTCACTGCCCTATGGCGTCGTGACGGCGTCGGCGCCTGGAATTTCGAGAATAGATGCCCCCAACATCCCGGACTCCTTTTCCCGGATGGAACGGCGTCTTGCGCAGACATTGTCAATTACCGTGGCTCGATTGACGACGTTCGGTCCTTCCAACCGGCGCATTGGATTCGTCCCGGCATTCCGCTGGGCGAGAGATCCATATCTTCTGACGGACGTCAGATGGCCGTTCGATCGATTGAAGGGTCTGTCCTCGTCACGCCCTTGAATCATGTTTCACGGCAACCGGTTGCAGAATTGATCGGTCATGAGAATTATCTGACCGCTGTCCAGGTCTCTGCGGATGGTCGCCGCGTCATCACCGCATCGGAAGATTCCACAGCGCGCATATGGCAACGCAATGAAGACGGGGTCTGGGAAGATACGGTGCTGGAAATGCCCGGCGTGCGCGCCAATGTGACCGCCGCCGCATTCGCACCGGATGGCGAGTGGGCGATCACAGGTGCTTTCGATAGAGTCTGGATATGGGGTCATGACGGGGACGGTTCCTGGTCCCTCAAAGCCGGACTTGAAGGGCATGCGCAACCGATCACCAGTACCGTTTTTTCGCCGGATGGCGCGACAATCCTGTCGGCATCTGAAGACGGAACCGCCCGCGTCTGGACGCAAATCGACGAGAATACCTGGTCCGATGAGGTCTTGACGGGACATGGTCGTGCTGTGCGATCCGCAGCCTTTTCGCCGGAAGGCCAGATTATTGTCACGGGCTCCGATGATGGCGTTGCGGCCCTGTGGCAACGCGATGAAGCCGAGCAGGCCTGGACGCCATTTCAAGCGCTTCAAGACCCGGATGAGGAGATTGTCTCGGCCACATTCTCTCCGTCGGGGGATCAGATTCTGACCGAGTCAGCCAAATCCGTGCGACTTTGGGAACAGGATGTGACCGGCGCATGGTCTCGCACAGACACGATTGATCAAGGCGTCATCGCCGGGGCTGGCGACGGTTTCAGTGTTGGCGGCGGCGGCGCCGCATATTCGCCGTCCGGTGATCGACTATTGACGCATGGAGATTTCTCAGCGGCGGCCACGCTTTGGCGTCGCGACCGTGACGGCGTGTGGAGTCGGGGCATCATCCCGAGCCCGAGCGCGTCCGTGGAAGCGCTGGCTTTTTTCCCGAGTGGACGCCAGATCATTACGGCGGATGCAGACCATGTCGCGCGCATATGGGATGTCTCGTGGCTCACGCCTGACGATGCGCGTCGGAGCGGGCGCCTGCACGAGGCCGGTGAGGTGCGATCAGTCGTTGTTGACGCCTGCGAAAAGCTGCACGCGGCGTCAATGATTGAAGGGCCTGCTTCCCTGGGGGATGGCACGATCGTCGATCATAGCCAGGCCCGGATCACCGCCGTTGACATCGAGAACGCCCCGATCTTGAGAACCATGGGGGCCGAGATTGGCATGGATGTCTGTGATCGAGTTGAGCCAGGTTTGATCGATCGCGTTCTGACGATCATTGCCCGGACTGGGCGTTAGGCGCGCCCGGCTGTCGTCTCGAGGTGGCCATATGTCTCCAGCCCTTCGCTCCCCCTTTGCATTCTTCGCGATCACCCTCATATACACGGCTGCCCAGACTAAGGAGCCGTCATGAGCCTGCGCGTTGCGATCCAGACCGATCCATTGGAAACCGCCAATGTCGAGACCCATACGACGTTTGCCCTCGCTGAAGCGGCGCAGAAAATCGGGGCGCAGCTGTTTGAATATCAGCCGGAAGACCTGACCTATCGCGAAGACCGGATCACCGCCTGGGCGCGACCGATGAAAGTCCAGCGCGTGGCCGGCACGCCCGCCTTGTTCGAAGACCGCGTGACCCTGGATTTACGCACCAATGTGGATGTCGTCCTGATGCGCCAGGACCCGCCCTTCGACATGGCCTATATTACCGCCTGCCACATTCTCGAATTGCTGAAGCCGGACACGCTGGTCCTCAACGATCCGGAACATGTCCGGTCTGGTCCGGAAAAACTATACCCACTTCTCGACCCGCAATTCATGCCGCCCACCCTGATTTCGCGAGACAAGGTGGCCATCGCCGATTTCCGGAGCGATCATCGCGATGTTATCGTCAAACCGCTCTACGGATTTGGCGGGGGCGACGTGTTTCGCGTCAAACCGGAAGACAGCAATTTCAGCCCACTGATCGAACTGTTCCTGGGTCGCACACGGGAGCCCCTGATCGTCCAGGCCTTTCTGCCTGCTGTGGCGGAGGGCGACAAAAGAATCATTCTGATCGATGGCGAAGTGGTCGGCGGCTTCAACCGCATCCCGATCAAGGGGCATGCACGATCAAATCTCGCCGTCGGCGGAACCGCCGAACCGAGCGACTTGAGCGAGGCGGATCTTGCCATCTGCGCCGCCATTGGCCCGGATCTCAAGGCCCGCGGGCAAGTTCTCGTTGGGCTGGATGTGATTGGCGGGCGCCTGACCGAAGTCAACAATACGTCACCAACGGGCGTACAACAGGTGCGAGACTTTACAGGACGCGATCCAGCAGCGATGTTCTGGGACGTTGTGCAAGACAAGCTTGCCAATCCTTAGCCTGATGGCCAAAAATGGAGCCATGATGATGAAAGCTCTTTCA
>JBCCZH010000219.1:0-5584 GCA_039188075.1 Pseudomonadota bacterium | reverse complement strand
GGACCAGACAATGGAACATAATCCTGACATTGGCGCCCCGCCTCCGGTCTGGACCCGATTGCGCTTTGAAGCCCGGGCCGCCGCCGCCGATGAGCCAACCATGGCGAGCTATATCGATGCCGCCATTCTCAGTCACGAAACGATTTGTCAGGCCCTCGCCTTTCACCTGGCTGAGAAACTCGCCGGCCCGGAAATGGGCGCCCAGCAAGTGCGCCAGGTGATTGCCAATGCCTATGACCGCAACCATGCCCTGGTCGAGGCTGCCGAAGCCGACATGCAGGCCACGCTGGAACGCGATCCGGCCTGTCGCGGCATGTTGCAACCCTTCCTGTTCTTCAAAGGCTTCCTGGCGCTGCAAACGCACCGTATCGCCAACCATCTCTGGAAACAGGGGCGCGAGACCCTGGCCTTTCACTATCAGTCGCGGGCGAGTGAATTGTTCGCCGTCGACATTCACCCTGCCGCCACGATTGGACGGGGCGTGATGCTCGATCATGCCACCGATATCACAATTGGCGAGACAGCCGTGATTGGCGACAATTGCTCGCTCCTGCACGGCGTCACGCTGGGCGGGACCGGTAAGGAAATCGGCGACCGTCACCCCAAGATTGGCAATGGCGTTCTGCTATCAGTCGGGGCCAAAGTGCTCGGCAATATTCGGATCGGGGATCAGGCCAAGATTGCCGCGGGCTCGGTCGTCCTGAAAGACGTGCCAGCACAATGCACCGTCGCGGGCGTCCCAGCCAAACAGGTGGGCGGACCTTGCTGCGAACCAGCGCTGAACATGGACCAGGCCATTCCGGAAGACGTCAAATAGCTAAAGCTGATTGCCTTTGATCTTGTTGCAGTGCGCATGCGCCAGCTGCAGATTGTCGTTTGTATCTGCGCCGCCATTCGAGCGGGGAATGATGTGATCGAACGTGGCGCGCTGTTTCGACCAGATGCGCGCGTGCGGGGCTTGAAAACGGTTCCGCAACATGGGCGCTCCACAAATCGCGCATAGTCCGTTTTGCTGCTCCCACAGGGCGCGAAAGCGCTCGCTGTTTGGCACTTGATAGCCCTGGCTCACAGGTCTACGGGCAACTCCCACCCGCGCCGGGCGCAAGCAGCGATTACGGTGTTGCGCAACAGGCAGGCAATGGTCATCGGACCGACCCCGCCCGGGACGGGCGTAATCGATCCGGCCACTGCGGCACAACTCTCATAATCCGCATCACCGACCAGCCTGGTCTTGCCTTCACCCTTTTCCGGCGCCGGCACGCGATTGATGCCAACATCGATGACGCAGGCGCCGGGTTTCAACCAATCACCCTTGACCATTTGCGGGCGTCCAACCGCGGGCACAACAATGTCTGCCTCGCGGCAGAGTGCCGGCAGGTCCGCTGTCCGGGAATGCGCGATGGAGATGGTGCAATTCTCGGCCAGGAACAGTAATGCCGCCGGCTTGCCGACCAGGATCGAGCGTCCGATCACAATCACATGTTTGCCAGACAGATTATCCCCGAGTGCACTTTTCGCCAGGATGACGCAGCCGGTCGGCGTACATGGCCGCAGGCCGGGTTTGCCGAGGCTGAGCCGGCCAGCGCTGGCTTCGGTCAGGCCATCGACATCCTTGGCCGGATCGATCTGTTCAATGGCGGACGCCTCATCCAGTCCGTTTGGCAATGGCAATTGTAACAGGATGCCATCCACTTCAGGGTCAGCATTTAGATCCGCGATCAGGGTCTCGACTTCAGTCTGTGTCGCCGTTTCGGGCAATTGATGATGCAGCGATCGCATGCCTGCTTCTTCGGTCAAGCGGACCTTGCTCCGCACATAAACCTGGCTCGCGGGATCTTCACCGACGAGAACCACAGCTAGTGTCGGTTGGCCGGGTAAGCGCTCGACCGCGGCTTTGACATTCGTGCGAACGTCGGCAGCGACCTCTTTTCCAGAAATGACCTGTGCGCTCATCTTCAGCGACTTCCCTCTTACTGACACCGACTTGGCTTTGCCGACTGGGATCAGATGACGTTTGGATAGATGTAATAGATGATGACCCGTTGCAGGAAGATGATCGCAAGGATCAGGATCAAAGGCGAAAGGTCAATCGCCCACCCTTTTGGCATGGCGTTCCGAATGGGTCTCAAGACCGGCTCGGTCATTTGATAAAGAATGCGCCAGACAGTGGAGACGAATTGGTTGCGCGTATCGAGCACGCGAAACGAGATCAACCAGGAGAAAATGATGTAAACGAAAATCACCAATTGGGCGAAATTCAGCAAAATCATTACGATATCAAGCAGGGCTCTCAAAGCTCAGACTCCGTTATTGTTTTCTGTCACCTAGGGCGGTTCCGGCTTGCTCGCAAGCGTTCCACTACTCTGTGTTGCGAAAGCGCCTGGATTGCGCCCCGACCATCGCGCGGCCGAGCGGCTCTGGCAACAAGCGGCTGAGGGTCGCCAATCCTTTGTTCACGGCGCCGGGCACGACCACCGGGTGACCCCGTTCGCAGGCATTGATTCCCGCTTCGACCACCGGCGCCGCCTCCATCCACATCCAGTCCGGCATTTCATTGGTCTTCTCCCGCGTGCCGTTGACGTCATGGAATTCCGACCAGGTGAAGCCGGGGCATAGCGCCGTGCAATGAACGTTCTCATATCCCGCGGCTTCAGCCTCGGCATTGATGCTTTCGGAGAATTTGATCAGGCCGGATTTGACGCTGGCATAAAGCGTGTGGCCATTCGATCCGGGCGTGTAACCTGCCAGAGACGCAACATTGATGATGCGACCAAATCCGCGCTCCGCCATCCCGGGCAGCACCTTGTGCGTCAACTCAATTGGCGCCGTGTAAAGCACGCGCAGAAACGACGCCTGATCTTTCCATTTGGTATTGAAGAACGTCCCGGGCAGGCCATAGCCGGCATTGTTGACCACCCCATCGACATGCCGCCCCGCCTCCTTGATTTCCTTCAGGATCGTATCGACGCTATTGGCGCGGGACAGGTCCTGCGAGATCACGATCGTGGCCACCTGATACTTGTCTTCGAGGTCGCGGGCCAGTTTCTCGAGCCGGTCGGCGCGCCGGGCCGTCAAAGCGAGATCCCAGCCCAGCGCAGCATATTGTTTGGCGAATTCCTCGCCTATCCCAGCTGAAGCGCCGGTGATCAGCATCAGTTTTCGGTCAGCCATGTTCGCGTTCCTTTGCATCCAGTGTTTTGACTTAAAGGTTCAGATGAGCCCTGGGCCCGATCTTTCCTCTGTTTGTAAAATTCGTGCGAAAAGTACTGTCGCAGTCGGCTTGCACATTCGATCAGTCTTCCGCTTTTCGCCACACGCGAACCTTGGTCAGGAAAGCGAGTTTCAGCCGTTCTGGCGTAAACCCGACCGCCTCCATATGCGGATCGAATGCCCAGTTGAGATAGCCTTTGTAGTAAGGCTCGTGAAAACCTTCCGGAAAATATTCGAGAAACCCGTCAACGCCAGGATTGTCTCCGAATTGAAGACTGTCCGCGATGATGAAGGTTCCGCCGGGTTTCAGAACCCGCGCCGCCTCCGCCAGGACCTGCGGCCGGATACGCGGCGGCAATTCGTGGAACAGATAGATCGAGATCAGATGATCAAAGCTCGCATCTTCAAATGGCAGTTTTTCAGCAGCGCCTTCCACCACATCGACATGCGGCCAGCGCCGAACGTTCTTTCGCGCGGCTTCCGCATAAGGGGGTGAGAGATCGAGGCCGGTTAGTCCCAGTTTCGGCATGGCGCTCATCACCTGACGCATGAAGCGTCCGGTTCCGCAAGCTAAATCCAGTACCTGGACCTGGCGCTGGTCCTGTCCCTGAATTTCGGCGACTAATTCTGCCAGCGCGAGGCGTCGCATCGCATCCGCGGCGCCCGTGAACAGCGCTTCGACCTGGTGGTCATAGATCTCCGCACTGTCATCACTCAGCCAACCATCGGTTTGATAGTGAAAGTTCTGACGATAATAGGCGGGAAACCGCTCTGGATCGGCGGCGTCGCTGTCGCGCACTTCCGTTCCGTCGCGTGCAAGCCGGCGACGATCCACATCGGAGACATCTTTCAGGAAACTCTGCGCCCGACGCACGGCTTTTGGAAAATCGCGCAGTCTCAGCTCGCGTTGAACCGGATCCGGATAGAGACCCGCCTCGATATTCGCGCGATCCTGGCGAAACAGGTCAAAATAGGCTTTTCGCAGGGCTTTCAGATTCGGCTTGTTTTGCGGCTTGAAAACCGGCTCACCGGGACGATTGAATCCCGCTGATCGCCGCCGCGCCAGGGCATATTGCCCGCCATACCAGGCCGACCGGAGCCCTTGCGCCGCAGTGTATCTGGCGCGACCGGCAGTTTTTCGGACGTTTCTGATCAATCCCATACCCCCAAGATGGGCTCACTTGCCCGGATCGTCCAGAGGCGAGCCGTCGCGGTCTTCAGGTTCCATTCAGCTAGTCTCAGGCAGAAATCTTGCAAATAGCGTACAGAATGGGCGGGTGCGCCTTTGAACAAAGGAAATCGCCAAATGATCCGAACCAGTCTTTTTATTGCGGCTACAGCATTCTGCCTTATTCCGGCGGCACAAGCCGATCATGAACGGTATGGCAATTCCTATGGCCATTATCATGGCGCTCAGCCGAGCGCTGCAAGCGCGGCGTGTGAACGCCAGAAAGACAATGATCGTCTGGCTGGCGGCGTGGTTGGCGCGGTTGCAGGCGGTCTGATCGGCGCTGCAATTGGAGGTGAGCTGGAACCCGACAATGGCTATCATCGCTATCGCGGTTACCGTGGGTATCGCGGTTATCGTGGATATCGCGGCTATCGCGGGCACCGCCGAGGCTATTATCATGATCGTGGCGATGATGGCGCCGAAATTGCGGGCGCGGTAATTGGCGGCCTGCTAGGCGCCGCCGTTGGTAGCGAATTGGCAGGTGGGTCCACAAATTGTACGCCGACTTATAGTTACGGCGGCACACCGAGCTATGGCGGCACGCCGAGTTATGGTCGCGCGACCTATAGCCCCTCTGACATTGGTGGTGTGCATGCCCCGACCCGGTCGCCGACAGGCCCGGCCTGGGAACGTCCAGGCGTTCAGCAATCTCAACCCGTGAGCGCGACAGCGCCAGCTTATCCTAGCGAACCGGCCTATCCGAGCACGCCAGCCTATCCGGTCGACGAGGATTATGGTCTGGCCGGCGCGCCTGAGGGCGAAAACAGCTTTGGCGAGTGCACGACTGTCCGCCGGGAAACCCGGCTTCCGGATGGCACCATTATTCGCGAACCGGTCGAAGTCTGCCAGACCGAAGACGGTCGCTGGCAGATGCCGCGCGAGGTTCCGGAATCATAAATCAGACCTGGTTTTGCGATCAAAAACACCAATAGGGGAAGTTCCGCACTTCCCCTCTTTTTTTGCACGGCGTATGACGACGCTATGACCGAATATTTCAAACCGATATCATTCCATCAATGGGACACGGAAAAATCAGCGTTCGCAGACGCGTTGGGCCGATCCTTCCGGGAAACCGGATTTGCCGTGATCAGTGATCATCCGATCTCGCAAGCGGTGATTGATCGCGCCGTTGCGGCATCGAAG
>JBCCZH010000218.1:0-5627 GCA_039188075.1 Pseudomonadota bacterium | reverse complement strand
GCGCTGAGCTGTCTGGCAGATCTGATCACCATTCATGATCTGCTCTCACGCAGCGATCGCGAAGTCCCGGAATTTCTGACCCGGTGGATTGCCCGAATTGGTGGCATGGTGTCATTCTTCAAAGCGGGCGATGACGCCCTCATGCCTTTTCATGACGGTGATGAGCGCTGGCCCGAAGCTGTCGATGCGGTGCTGGCGCATATGGCGACCCCTCCGCGGCGATTTTCAGTCGCTCCAAAATCCGGTTTCCACAAGCTTGAGAAAGGGTCGACCGTTCTGGTCCTGGATGCCGGCGCTGCCCCGGAACCGCCGTTTGGCGACAAAGCACATGCCGGCGCCCTCGGGTTCGAGTTACATGACGGCTCCGCGCGTATTGTCACGTCTTGCGCATGCAGCCCTGAAATCGACATTGCGTTTCGAGCAGCCGTCCGACGTACGAGTGCCCACTCCACGCTAATCCTGGGCGAAGCCGATTCGTCGCGTTTTTCGACCAACGAGGATACCCGCCTGCAATATCCTCTCGGACCCGAAGGGATTTCAGCAAAACGTCTGGAGGAAGACTCTGAGATTTGGCTGGACGCCCAACATGGTGGGTATAAGCGCGAGTTCGGTTTGCTACATCGCCGACGGTTATTCATGTCTGGCGATGGTCGGCGACTGACCGGGGAAGACTCCCTGGCCCGCCCTGTTTCAGCCGGAGCGACGGAAGACGAGGCCCCAATCGTTTATGCACTAAGGTTTCATTTGCATCCGACGGTAACTGCCATCATGACTGGGGAAGCGATCATGCTGCAAAGCGAACTTGGCGTGAAGTGGCGCTTCAAGTCTAGTCATGCAAAAGCGAAGCTGGAAGAGACGATTTATTTGGGTAGAGGAATAATTGAAAGAAGTGAGCAAATCGTTTTAAGTGGAAAAGCCAGTCCAAATAGTGACGGGTCATCGCCTCCGAATTGCATTCGCTGGGCGTTTTTGAAAGTTGGTAGAGTATGAAGCCAGAGATCGAAGCCAAACGTGCCATGGCGCTCACCCTCGGGTTTGACGTGGGCGCGGCCTTCGTCTCGATGTTGGCAGCGATCTACATTCGATGGATTGCGACCAGCGGAGCACCCTATTCAGCTTTCCTGACCGCCACCACAGCTGCGGCTGCGTTCGCCATCGCGGCGATCATTTCATTTCTTTTTCTGAAAGTTCAAAGACAAGTCTGGCGCCACTCTGGTTGGCCGGATGCATTGCGCGTACTTCAAGCCGTCGGTCTAACGGCCCTGATTTTTCTTCCGCTCATGTTCATCTGGAATCGACTGATCGGTTTCCCACGCTTGAGTCTGCTGATTGCGGTGGCAATTTGGATTGCGCTCTTATTCCTTGGCCGAATGGTAGCGCTGTCGCGTTCGACCCGTCGCCCTTTCCAGATCTTCCGCAGTGTGCGCGCAGATGCGCCAGCGGCAATACTCGTCGCCAATGCGTCTGAAGCGGCTGACGTGCTGCGAGACCTGCAATTCACAAAAGGCGGCGCTCCGGTCCGAATTCTCGGACTGATCGAGGCAGATGGCGCAGAGCCAGGACGCGCCATACGCGGCGCAACCGTCTTTGGCGGCCTTAGCGAGTTGGGAAAAATGCTGGACTTGCTGGCGGTCCGGTATGGCGCAACGCCGTGGGTGGCCGTCGCTGGCTCGGTGCGCACCAACGAAACCATGAACGCCGTATTGAAAACGGCAACGCAGCATGGATCACAAGTGATGGCGCTTGGCCTCGATCGTGAAGGATTACATCTGCAACGCGTTCGCGCGGCAGACCTGCTCGCACGGCCCCAACGAAATCTAGACGATCAACCGGTCCGAAATCTCCTGACGGGAAAACGTGTATTTGTGACAGGAGCGGGCGGCACAATCGGCTCGCAATTGGCGGAACAGTGTGCCGCTCTGGGGGCATCACATCTGACGCTCTATGACGCGTCGGAATTCAATCTTTACGAGATCGATCTGACCCTTCGCGAACACTTTCCGGACTTCGATTCAGACGCGCAAATCGGTGATGTCCGGGACAAGACGCGATTGCGCGAAGCCGTACGAGAGGCCAAGCCGGATATCCTGATCCATGCCGCAGCGCTGAAACATGTCCCCTTGATGGAACTCAACCCTTGCGAAGCGATTCTGACCAATGTCGGCGGCGCCGTGAACGCGATAGAGGTCGCGATTGAGTGTGAACTCGAACGATTCGTCTTTATTTCGACAGACAAGGCGGTCGATCCAGACAATGTCATGGGCGCGACCAAACGTCTGGCTGAACTGGCGCTTGCTTATCGTGCCAAGAACACGTCATTGGCTGTCTCGATGGTCCGTTTTGGCAATGTGCTCGGATCATCCGGATCAGTTGTGCCCCTGTTCGAGCGACAGATTGCGGCTGGCGGGCCCCTCACCCTCACGGATGATCAGGTCTCACGCTATTTCATGACGGTCGAAGAGGCTGCATCGCTGGTGCTGCAGGGCGCGGCACATAATGGCAAGCCTGGCGAAGCCTCCCTTTATGTTCTTGATATGGGTGAACCGATCCGCATTCGGAAACTCGCCGAGGCGATGATCCGCATGAAGGGCATGGTGCCGTATCAGGAAATCAAGATCAAAACGACCGGACTGCGCCCAGGCGAAAAGCTGCATGAAGAGCTGACTTATGCCGATGAGCGCCTGATAACGACCGGTGTCGATGGTCTCAATAAGGTCACGCCGCGATCTCGAAATGCCGAGCCACTGGAATTCAGAACGCAACTGGCCACGATGCTGGAAGCGGCGGCCAATCGCCATTCAAGAGATGCTTTGCAAATCCTCGGACAATTGGTCCCGGCTTATAATCCACATATTTGCGATGAACGGGTGACTCAGACGCGTTGACGGCGACGGGACTCGTGATACGCGGGCGAGCGTATTCAGTCCTATATGCCTGCCAATCTGCCTGAAAGTCGCAACATGACCCAATCGACCAAAGTTCGCCGTGCCCTGATCTCTGTTTCTGACAAGGAGGGACTGGTCGAGCGGGCCCAGGCGCTGGTCGGGTTTGGCGTCGAACTGGTCTCGACAGGCGGCACCTCTCGCGCGCTGAAAGAAGCCGGGCTGGCGGTCAAGGACGTGGCTGATCTGACCGGATACCCGGAAATGATGGATGGGCGCGTGAAGACGCTGCACCCGGCCGTGCATGGCGGCCTGCTTTACCTGCGCGACAATGCTGCGCATCAGGCCGATGCGGACAAGCACGGCATAGAGGCCATCGATCTGGTCTATATCAATCTCTACCCGTTCGAGGCCACGGTCGCCTCCGGCGCTGGTTTCGAGGACTGTATCGAGAATATCGACATTGGCGGCCCGGCCATGTTGCGCGCGGCGGCCAAGAATGGCGATTCTGTCTCGGTCTGTACCGATGGCGATGATCTCGACGCTGTGCTGGCCGAAATGGCAAGTACTGGCGGCCGTGTTTCATCTGACACGTCGCGCAAACTGGCGATGAAAACGTATGCGCGGACAGCCGCTTATGATGCGGCCATATCAAGCTGGTATGCCGCACAACTCGGCGAGCGCGCGCCGGACTGGGTCGGCCTGGGCGGCAAGCTGAACGAGAAACTGCGCTATGGCGAAAACCCGCACCAGAATGCCGCTTTCTATGTCACCGGCGAAAACCGCCCTGGCGTGGCCACAGCGCGCCAGATCCAGGGCAAGGCGCTGTCCTACAACAATATCAATGACACTGACGCGGCCTATGAACTGATTGGTGAGCTGGGCGACGAGACACCGGCGGTCGCCATTATCAAGCACGCCAATCCATGTGGGGTGGCGCTGGGCGATTCGGTGATCGAAGCCTACCGCGAAGCGCTTGCTTGTGATTCCACCTCGGCCTTTGGCGGCATTGTCGCCCTGAACCGCCCGCTCGACGAAGTGACGGCGGCGGAGATCACATCCATCTTTACCGAAGTCGTGATCGCCCCAGGCGCCGACGAGGCCGCGATCGAAGTATTCAAGAAAAAGAAGAATCTGCGTCTCTTGCTTACAGACGGCCTGCCGGATCCGGCGGCGCCAGGAACGTTTGCTAAAACGGTGGCCGGGGGCATCCTGGTTCAGGACCGTGATTTTGGCCGGATTGATAAAGGCGACCTGAAAGTGGTGACCCAACGCGCGCCGACCGATGCGCAGCTGGAGGATCTGCTCTTCGCCTGGCGCGTCGCGAAACACGTGAAATCGAACACAATTGTCTATGCCAAGGATCGAGCTACGGTCGGTATCGGGGCGGGCCAGATGAGCCGGATCGATTCTGCCCGCATCGCTGCCCGCAAAGCCGAAGATGCTAAAGAAAAAGAAGGCTTTGAAACGCTGCGAACGACTGAATGTGTCGCCGCTTCCGACGCGTTCTTTCCATTCCCGGACGGCATGCTGGCTGCGGCCGCTGCGGGCGCCAGCGCGATTATTCAACCCGGCGGCTCCATCCGGGATGATGCGGTCATCGCGGCCGCGGACGAAGCGGGCCTTGCCATGGTGTTGACCGGCATGCGTCACTTCCGGCACTAGCGTGGTCGCCACGCAAATTGCTAGCACGGTCAGATGACATCGCTTCCGCCCCCCTTTGACGCGCAGGGCCAGCACTGGCTGAACATTCGCGTCTATTATGAAGACACTGACTTCACTGGCATGGTCTATCACGCCAACTATCTGCGCTTCTTTGAGCGTGGTCGCTCAGATTTCCTGCGCGATGCCGGGGTCAGCCATCAAAACCTGCTGGCGCGCGAGACGCCGGCCGCGTTCACCCTGACCAATGTCGAAGTCGATTATAAGAAAGCCGCAAAGGTCGACGACCTGCTGACCATCCGCACCCGCAGCCTCGGCGTCAAAGGCGTGCGGATGTATTTCAACCAAACCTGCTTTCGCGGCGATGACGTGATCGCAGAAGGCCGTATCACCGCCGTCATGATCCATGCGGACGGGCGCCCAATGCGCCCGATCAAGGACGTTGTCGAACAGTTGAAGCCGTTCGAATATCAACCAGATCCGGTCTGATCAGACCGGACAGCTTCCACCCGCGCCAGACATATCGACGGTCAGGTCTCTGAAATAATCGCCAAGGGCGTCGAGATCATCTTCATTGAACGTGTCGATCCGGCCATCCTGCGTCATGGCTTCAACCTGTTCAGCGGCGGCTTCGACATTGTTCCCCTCGCCTTTCGCCTCATTCATCGCGACCAGGATATCCTTATGCAAGTCGATCAATTCAGGCGTGCCAACCACCTTGGCGCCATAGCAGGCGCAGAAACTGTCGAGATCGGTTCTCGCATCATTTGCGACCATGCCTACCGTCCGCGCATCCCCGTCGAACAGATCAAAGCATTGTTGGGTCAGGATCTTCTCATTCGGCGGCGCGCCCCAGCAGGCCCCCAGTACAATCGCAGCTGACGCAATCAGATAGACGTTTTTCATAGCTCTCTCCCTCACCGTTACGGTCAAGGAAAAAGTCATCAAAGGCAAGTCTCGCTATTGCACCACATCCTGCCATTCCGGCGTTCGGTCCAGCGTCGCCTTGGCAAAAGGGCAAAGCGGAATGATCCTGAATCCTTCAGCGCGGGCATCCTTGACGGCGGCTTCGACCAATCGCTT
>JBCCZH010000217.1:0-5669 GCA_039188075.1 Pseudomonadota bacterium | reverse complement strand
TCGGCTTCCGAAATCATGCCGCTGGCATCAGCGTCGATTTCGATGAACTTGATCAGGGCATCCGCAGCCGACATTTCGCCGGAAGCGGTTTTCCAGGTCACGAATTCGGTTTCAGAAACAAAGCCGTCCGCGTTCACGTCGACTTTGGCAAAGTCGGCACCGGCGCTCGCCGTGGCCCCAATCGCAAAGATCGAAATCGTGCCCAGGATAATCGTTCGAGTCATTTGAAGGTCTCCCTCGTTGCTCGCCACACCATGTGGCAGGGACAAGGCTGCCCAAGCTTGAGATAAAAAACCCGTGACTTTTCAGAAAGCTGGCTAAATCGCAGTTCACGACAAAACAGACAGAGTGCGGACTCGCCCGCGCTAGCTACAGGAACAGGCATTCTTCCGCCCCAAAGCAGTCGAACAGACTGAAGCAGTTGTAATTTAGCAGGTTTTCTAGTTCCGCATCCGCTTACATGCGGAACACGCCAAACCCTCGATCCGCGAAGGGCGCGTTCAAGGTCGCTGACAGGGCGAGACCGAGTACACGGCGCGTATCAGCAGGGTCAATTATACCATCATCCCACATCCGGGCGGTCGAGAAATAAGGCGAGCCTTCCTTCTCGTACAGCTCTCGAATCGGCTGTTTGAAGGCTTCCTCATCTTCGGTCGGCCAGTCTTCGCCGCGGCGATCCATACCGTCGCGCTTGACCGTGGCGAGGACGGACGCCGCCTGCTCGCCGCCCATGACCGAGATTCGCGCGTTCGGCCACATGAACATGAAACGCGGACTATAGGCCCGGCCGCACATGCCGTAATTACCCGCCCCGAATGATCCGCCTGTCACCAAGGTCAGTTTCGGGACGGAGGCCGTCGCGACAGCCGTCACCATTTTGGCGCCATCCTTGGCGATGCCGCCCGCCTCATATTTCGATCCGACCATGAAGCCGGTAATGTTCTGCAGGAAGAGGAGTGGGATGCGACGCTGGTCGGCGAGTTCAATAAAGTGCGCGGCTTTCTGAGCGCTATCCGAGAACAGAATGCCATTATTTGCGAGGATCGCGACGGGCATGCCGTAAATCCTGGCGAAGCCACAGACCAGCGTCTCGCCATAGAGCTTCTTGAATTCGTGAAACTCAGACCCATCAACTGTGCGAGCAATAATCTCGCGAGCATCATAAGGTTCGCGCAAATCCTGTGGCACAAGCCCACGCAGCTCAACCGGGTCATAAAGCGGATCTGCCGGATCAGCCAGGCCAACCGTTTCCGGCTTCGGCACATGCAGAGTCCGCATAATCGACCGGACAATGGCCAGGGCGTGATCGTCACTCGCCGCATAATGGTCGGCGACGCCGGACTGTCGGGCATGGACGTCGGCACCGCCCAGGTCCTCGGCAGAAATCACCTCTCCGGTGGCGGCTTTCACCAGGGGTGGTCCTCCGAGGAAAATTGTACCTTGCTTGCGGACAATAATCGTCTCGTCCGACATGGCCGGTACATAAGCGCCCCCTGCCGTGCAGGATCCCATCACCGCGGCAATCTGCGGAATGCCTTTGGCGCTCATATTATCCTGATTGTAGAAGATGCGCCCGAAATGCTCGCGATCCGGAAAGATCTCCGATTGATGCGGCAGGTTGGCGCCGCCACTGTCGACCAGATAGATACAAGGCAGCTGGTTCTCGAGGGCGACTTCCTGGGCGCGGAGGTGCTTCTTCACCGTCATCGGATAATATGTGCCGCCTTTGACCGTGGCATCATTGCAGATGATCACGCATTCGCGCCCTTCGACCCGGCCGATTCCGGTAATGATCCCGGCGCCCGGCGCTTCGCCTTCATACATGTCATAGGCCGCAAGCGCGCCGATCTCGAGAAAGGGCGTGCCAGGATCCAGCAATTTCTCAACCCGGTCTCTCGGCAGCAGCTTGCCACGCGAGACGTGCCGTTCACGCGCCCGTTCAGAACCGCCTTGTGCCGCTGTCGCGGTGCGATCGTGCAATTCCTCAACCAGTGTTTCCATGGCACGGCGATTCGCCGAATAGGCCGCCCCCGCGACATCGAGTTTTGACTTCAAAACGGGCATAAATTGCTCTCCCGGAACCCTTTTGCTTTTGCCATAACGAGCCCCGGGCGCCATGTCATCCCGGGCTTGTGAAGCGATGTCATCAAATCCTTCATGAAATTGCCCCATATTTTGCATGTGATCGTTCGAAAGTGACGGAGAACGCGGAAATGGGTATATTTGGCGGCATGAGTTTGGACGTTGTTCCTGCCCTTGCCTCGATCAAATTCCTGGAAGACGTGCCGCGCCGGGCCCTGCGGGCGGCGGGCAAGGAGGCCCGTTGGTTTTCCGTACCGGCCGGCTGGCCATTATTCCGTGCCGGCGAAATGTCGGATTCGATCTTCTTTGTTCTAACCGGCTCTTTCGGCGCGTTCAAAGGCATGCGCGACGGACGCAGCGAGTTTATGGGCCATATCCGCGCTGGCGAGCCCGTCGGCGAAATGGCGATGTTTCAGGGCGGTATCGACATAGATGGCGATGGCACGCCGGATAATGTACCGCACACCTCCTCTGTCTATGCCTTGCGCGACAGTGAGGTCCTGGAGATCTCCCGCAAAGGCTTTGAGAAGTTGAGCTCGGCAGAACCGGAAATCCTTAATGCGATGATCCGGCTCATCCTCTCACGCCTGCGCGAAGGCAATCAGCGCAATCGTCGGACGGCGCCGAAAGTGTTTGCCCTAGTTGCCACCTCACCGACCATCGACCTCGGATTGCGCGCTGAAGCGCTGCAGGACTCGCTGAAAAAGCTCGGCGTCAAATCCCGGATTGTGGAAGAAGGCGAAGGCGATGAAAAACCCTCGGCCTTCTTTGATACGCTGGAACAGGAAAATGACATTGTCATCCTGATTTCGACCATGGGGGACAATGCCTGGTACCGGCTGTCCATGCGCCAGGCAGATCGGATTTGGGTCGTTGCCCGCGCCGATGCCAAACCATCTTACCCGCTCTTCCCGGAAGAGAATTCACCGGCGCAATCGCTGAAACTGGTCGATGTATTGCTTTTGCATCATGGCGCAGAGCGCAAGGCCTGCCGCCCCGCTGACTGGTTACGCGCCGCCGGAGCTGCGCGGATTTTCCATTGGCATGAGGTGAAAGGCGATCACTGCGACCGTCTGGCCCGGACCATTGCCGGGCGCAGTGTTGGCATTGTCTTCTCTGGTGGCGGCGCCCGCGCCTACGCGCATATCGGCGTCGTTCGGGCTCTCAGGGAACTTGGCATTCCGATCGACTTTGCTGGCGGCGCCTCCATGGGGGCGGTCGTGGCTGGCTGTGTCGCCATGGGTTGGGACGATGACGAAATTGAACGCCGCATCCGAAAAGGTTTTGTCGAGACAAATCCGCTCGGCGACTGGAACATCCCGGTCGTTGGCATGGTCAAGGGCCACCGGGTCGACAATCGTCTGAGAGAGCATTTTGGCGACGCCGAGATTGGCGATCTGGAAATGCCCTTCTTCGCGGTCTCAACCAATCTCACGGATGGCGCGTATCGCGTGCATCGTCAGGGTCTGCTTCGCAAGGCCTTGCGCGCGACGATCGCCCTGCCCGGAATCTTGCCGCCGGTCGTGGATGAAGGCGAAGTGCTGGTCGATGGCGCCGTGCTCAACAATTTCCCCGCGGATGTCATGCGAGAGCTTCAACGGGGCTTTGTCGTGGGCTGTGATGTCGCCCGCGCGCCCGAAGGATTAAAAGCAGAAGACTTCGTCAATCCGCCCGGCTTTTTCGGCTGGGTCGCCCGGCATGGCTTTTCTGCGGCGCCGCCAATTGCAGGCCTGCTCATGCGGTCCGGCACGGTCAGCGTCAATCCGAATGCGGGACGCGAGCTGGTCGATGTCCTGGTTCTGCCGGAACTGGTCGATATCGAATTGCGCGACTGGAAAGCCTATGATGAGGCGGTCGAAGCGGGCTACACTGCGGCCATGACCGCGCTCAAACAGAGCGATTTGAAAGAGAAATGCTGCACGTTGAACGTGGTTTAGCTGGTCTCTGAAAACAATTCTCGCCCAATCAGGAACCGCCGGATCTCACTGGTCCCGGCACCAATCTCATAAAGTTTGGCATCGCGGAGCAAGCGCCCGGTCGGATACTCATTGATATAGCCATTGCCGCCGAGCAGCTGGATCGCGTCCAGCGCCAGCTTGGTCGCTGTTTCCGCCGCATAGAGAATGGCGCCCGCCGCATCCTTACGCGTCGTCTCACCGCGGTCACAGGCTTTCGCCACCGCGTAGACATAGGCTTTTGCCGCGTTCATCTGCACATACATGTCGGCCAGTTTGCCTTGCACCAATTGAAACTCGCCAATCGATTTCCCGAATTGTTTGCGATCATGAACATATGGCACGACGACATCCATACAGGCTTGCATGATCCCGGTTGGACCGGCTGACAGGACCGCGCGCTCATAATCAAGCCCGCTCATCAAGACCTCAACGCCGCCATTGAGCGGGCCCATGATATTCTCTTCCGGGACTTCGCAATCCTCAAACACCATTTCACCCGTCTCCGAGCCGCGCATGCCAAGCTTGTCGAGCTTTTGCGCCACCGAGAAGCCTTTGAAATCACGCTCGATGATAAAGGCGGTGATGCCACGAGATTTTTGCTCCGGCTCGGTCTTGGCATAGACGATCAGCGTGTTGGCGTCCGGTGAGTTGGTGATCCACATTTTCGAGCCGTTCAGGACATAGCGATCGCCCTTCTTCTCGGCCCGCAATTTCATCCCGACGACATCGGACCCCGCCCCGCTTTCCGACATGGCCAAGGCGCCAAGGTGTTCGCCGGTGACCAGTTTCTCCAGATAGCGCGACTTCTGGTCATCATTGCCCCAACGACGCAGCTGGTTCACGCAGAGATTGGAATGCGCGCCATAAGACAGACCCACGGACGCCGAAGCGCGCGAGATTTCCTCCATCGCCACAACATGTTCGAGATAGCCGAGACCGCTGCCGCCCCACTCCTCCTCGACGGTGATCCCGAGCAGACCCAGCTCACCCATTTTGGGCAGCAGGTGGCGAGGAAACACATCGGTACGATCGATTTCCGCAGCCAGAGGCGCGATTTCGTTTTGGGCAAATCCTTGCACGGAATCGCGGATCATGTCCGCGGTTTCGCCAAGGTCGAAGTTTAAACTGGGATATCTATTCGGAATCATGGCCGTGGTTTAGCCTTATGTTCCCTCGCTGCCAACGTCTGATTGTGACGCTATTCGTCCGCGTTCAGGCTGCGGAAGAAATAATACCCCATGGCCACAAACAGGAATACGCCGAGCAGGATCAGGAAAGGCGGCATATAAATCGCCATCGGATTCTCAATCGTCCGTCCGGACTGGATCAATCCGAACTGACTTGCGAGGCCATATCCGCTGAGCGCTGCACCGATCAAAGCCAGAATAGCAAACGGTAATGCCGCGATGAAGCTGCCTGACTCGGATGAGGTGTCGATCGCATGATTGCGCTCAACCGCCTGTTCGATGCTCTCGGGCGAAATGTCGACTTCTTCCAGGTCATCGATCACATCTGTATCGGCGATGGGCTGCAAGACTTCACCATCATCAACAATCGGATCGACTTGCGGATTGAGTTCCGGTGGCTCAGGCAAGTCTTCATGCGCGGGCCAAACCGATTTCTGAACCG
>JBCCZH010000216.1:0-5686 GCA_039188075.1 Pseudomonadota bacterium | reverse complement strand
TTACCGTTTGAAGTCAGACCTCACCGTCGACCTCTGGTATGATGCGCAATCACGCTGGGTGAAGCTTGCGTTCCAGGTGCGCGGACAGGACATCGAATATGTCCTGAACGAGCTCTATTGATCAGCGTTTATTGAAAGCGGGGATGACGCTCAAAGGTTCCTGAGAGAACGGTCTCGCCAGCCATCTTGATTTCGATTGGCATGCCCTCAGTAGGGGTAACTCCCAGAATGTCGCCACGGCGTGATGACAGTTTGCCCTCTGATTCATCATGATCCGGGGCCAGGTTCAAAACCGGCTTGCCTCTCAGATACATGATCATCGGAGATGGACGTTCGCCATTGCGAAAGTCGACTTCCGCTTCCAGCTCCCAGCCATCATTGTCATAGGTTTCAAATTCAGCCTCACCAAACAGATGCGCGCCATTGGTGGGCAGCAATTTCGCCTGCAATTCCATGGTCTTCTGCGGGGCGGGCTCGACTTGCAAAAGCGATTTCAGCCAGTTCAACATAACTCTACAACCTCCTACGATTGCTAGAGTTCTTAGGCGAAATGTCTAAAGAGAGGCTTTACCGGTTCGTCGAACTTGTCCGGCTCAGGTCTTGTTCAATGTGAAGTGGCCAACATTGATCCGACCATTGTCGAAACCCGCTTCGCAATAAGACAGATAGAACCGCCACATGCGCCGAAACCGCTCATCAAAGCCGAGGGCCTGGATCTGACCCCATTTCTCCTCGAACGCTTTGGCCCAGAGGCGCAGCGTCCTGGCATAATCGGGGCCAAAATAGTGTGTGTTTTCAATACATAGTCCGGCATCCATGACTTGCTCGCGCAAGGTCAGTTCGCTCGGTAACATGCCGCCCGGGAAGATGTAGCGTTGGATAAAGTCGGCGCGTTTGCGATAGCGCGGGAAGAGAGAGTCCTGAATGGTAATGATCTGCAAGGCCGCTTTCGCGCCCGTATTCAGGCTGTCCGAGACTTTGGCGAAATAGCTCGGCCAATAGCTCTCACCAACCGCTTCAAACATTTCGATCGACGCAACGCCATCATATTTGCCACTATGGTCGCGATAGTCCTGCAGTTTGATGTCGACTTTCTCGCTGAGGCCTTCACGCTGCATGCGTTGCAGGGCCCAATTCCGCTGTGATGGGGAGATGGTCAGACAAGTGACACTCGCGCCGCGCTGTTTGGCTGCATATTCGGCAAAACCGCCCCAACCACAGCCAATCTCGAGCACGGACTTGCCCGGTGCCAACGCCAATTCGTCAGCGATACGCGCATATTTTGCGTCCTGTGCCGCCTCAAGGCTGAGGCTGGCATCTGTGTATAGCGCAGAGGAGTACGTCATCGTCTGGTCGAGCCAGAGTTCGTAAAAGTCATTGCCGAGGTCATAATGCGCTTCGATATTGCGCTTTGACCCGGCTTTTGAGTTCCGGTTGAAGACGTGGCGGATCATATTCCCCATGCGCACCATGAATCCACCGACGGCGAGCTGGCCCGCCGCTTCGAAATTTTCCGAGAAGAATTCGAGAACAGACGTCAAATCCGGGGTCGACCATTCCTGGTCCATATAGCTTTCTGCGAAGCCCACATCTCCGCCAGCAATGGCGCGCCGGGCAAAATCGAACTTGTGAACTTCAACCACCGCGTTTGGACCCTTTTCGCCATGATCAAACAGGACCCGGCGGCCATCTGGCAGATCGAACCGGATCGTTCCGCGTTTGGCCCGCAACAGCATCATCCCAGCCAGACGGAACCCGGCAGGCACGCCCGTCAATTGACGCAGTGTCTCGGGCGACGCAAGGACGTGATTGGACTGGTCCTCAATGGCGTGATCCAGGGTTGTGAAGCTCATGCGATAGTCTCCCCGACAGGTGCTGTTTTTGCGGCAGCACTTCTTGGTGTTGCAATCGTTGTACGCACGGACGACTGCTTTGGTTTTGAATGATATTTGGCGCCCTTGATCCACAGCTTGAGCGCTTGCCAATGGATGGCCGCAGTCACGCCGAGACTGGAAAATGGTTTGCGAAAGGCGAGCGACAGAAAGCCTGCCGATGTGGCTGGAAAAGCCTTTGCGCTAATCGTGGCAACATGCGTTTGCTGGTCGTCCTTCATGGTCGCGACGACCAGGTTCAAACCCTTATCCGTCCATTTCAGCGTGAACTGATACGCGCCTGAAACATCAAAGAAGGGCGAGACATGGAACACCTTGTCCGTGGCGTGCTGGTGACGGCTGCCGTCTGGCGTTGCGGCGGCATATACATGCGTTTCACCAAACGTATTATTGACCTCATAAAGGATGCCTTTGAGCGTGCCATCCTCTGCTTGCCCCAGCCAGAGTGAAATGGGCGCAAACTTGTAGAAAGCATGCCGCGGGAAGGTGACCAGGCGAATGGTGCTTTTAGACATATCGATCCCGGCCCGCGCAAACTCAGCTTCAGCCCATGGGCGAAGATCAGCATCCGAGCGCGCACCATGATCACGTCGATTGAATGAGAATAATCCGGTCGCATCAATGTTGAACAAGGGCGACGCTTTGCGCGCGGCGTCGAGGCGATCGATATCGATATCGATCAATCCGAGACCATATTTGAAACGATGGGTAAACGGGACCGACCGTTGGTGCACGGTATGGCCTTTGAGGAGGCGAAGGGCAGGTTGCTCCGTCACGATTAAACAGCTCCAAGCGCCACTTTAGCATTTTCTGGCGCGTCGGTCATTGGCGTCGCCAGATCGACGCCTTCCGCGACCCATGGCACCTGTCCGCCAAGCGACAGCGCACAAGCTAGGCCAGCTTTTAGTCCGTCCTCGTGAAAACCACTGCCCATCCAGGCGCCGGCAAGCCAGATATGATCCTTGCCAAGCTCCCGCTTCATGGCGCGAACAGCCGCCTCGGCTGGCGCATCAAATTGCGGGTGGGCTTTTTCCATTTGTGCAAATGTCAGATCTGCGGCTGGTGGCGTTTCCGGATTGAGCGTCACAAAAAGTGGTTTGTCATCCGGCAGATTTTGCAGCCGGTTCATCCAATAGGTCAGACACATTTCCGGTGTGCTCTGTTTGATCACATTCCAACTCGCCCAAGCCGCCTTGCGCTTCGGCATCAGGCTTGGGTCGCGATGCAGGTATATCCGGTTTGGCCGATACCGCGCGGAATTAAGCAGGAAGCGCTGATCTTCATAACTCGGATCGAGCAGTGCCCGTGTCGTATCGGAATGCGTCGCGAGAATGACATCATCGAACAGATCGGCGTCGCCATTTGCCAGCGTCACGCGCACCTTATTGCCAAATGGGGCTACCGCGCTCACCGCGTGACCCAGCTTCAAACGAGGACCGAGCAGTCCGGCAACTGCATGAACATAATTGCGGGACCCACCGGTCACCGTGCGCCATTTCGGGCGCTCCTTGTGCATCAGGCGATGGTTCTCGAAAAACTGAAAGAAGCTGCGCGCCGGATAGTCCAGCATTTCTGCCTCTGGTGTCGACCAGATCGCACCGCCCATAGGCAGGATGTAATTGTCGAGAAAATCCTGGTCAAAGCCATGATTGCGCAACCAGAAGCCAAGCGAAATATCGTCAATCTTGCCGGCTTCCAATTCGGCGCGCGCCAGATCGTTGAATTTCAGGATGGTGCGCCAGAATTTGTGGAATCTGGGTCGAAAGAGATTGCGCCGATCTGCAAAAATGCCATTCAGGGTCGACGCCCATTCATAGCCGTCGGGATTAGATACCGCAAAGCTCATATCGCTGGCTTCCGTCGCCACCCCCAATGCCTCGAAGAAGCCGATCAGGTTTGGATAGTTGAGCGCGTTGTAGACAATGAAGCCGACATCGACGCTTAAGGTCTCGCCATTATAATCCACGTCCATCGTGTGCGCATGGCCGCCGGCGCGGTCATTCGCCTCGAAGACAGTAATGTCGGCTGAATCCTTGAGCGCATAGGCGGCGCCCAGTCCGGATATGCCGGAGCCAATGATTGCGATCCGTTTCATGCTGCGTCTCGTCTTTCTTTGAGAGTTTCATAGGCCGCCAGCGCGCGCTCCCGGCCAAATTTGTGCGCCACGATGGGATGGGGATAGGTGTCGCCAAGCGTGATCCCGGCTTCCTGCAGGATCAGCGGTCCAGCTTCCCAGGGCTGGTAGAGATATTTGCGCGGCAGGCACGCCAGTTCCGGGCACCATTTGCGGACATAGTCGCCGCTCTCGTCGAATTTTTCGCCTTGAGTGATCGGATTAAAGACCCGGAAATAGGGCGCGGCATCGGCGCCGGAACCAGCCGTCCATTGCCAACTGGCACTGTTCGAGGCCGGATCAGCATCAACCAAAGTATCCCAGAACCAGTCTTCGCCATGGCGCCAATGGATCAGAAGATGTTTGGTCAGGAAGCTGGCGACAATCATCCGAACACGATTATGCATCCAGCCGGTGTGCCAGAGCTGGCGCATGCCCGCATCGACGATTGGATAGCCGGTCTGGCCTTTCTGCCAGGCACGGAGTGCAGCCTCATCATCGCGCCAGGGCATCAGATCGAAGTCGCGTTTGAAATTCTCGGTTGCGAGCTCGGGATTATGGAAGAGAAGGACATAAGCAAAATCACGCCAGGCGACCTCTGACAGGAAGGTATGTGCGCCTTTTTCATTCACCGTGGCCGCAAGCATCCGATCTTTAGTCGCGCGCCAGATCTGAGCCGGGCTGATTTCGCCAAAGGCCAGATGCGGTGACAGGCCGGATGTACCGGTTTCCACGTCGGGTCGATTGCGATCTTCCTTGTAAGCAGAAACAGGACCATCGAGGAATTCTGTGAGGCGCCGTTTCGCACCGTCCGTGCCAGGTTGCCATGGCCCGTCAAAACCCGAAGACCAGTCCGGATTAAAGGGATGAAGCTGCCAATCCTCCAGGTTATCGCTGGCCAGCTCAAAGGGGCTCAGCGTAGTCGGGCGAGGCGCGGCAGGCGGGGCTTGGTAACTTGCCTGGACGGCTCTCCAGTACGGAGAATAAACCTTGTAATATCCGCCCGATCCAGTGGTCTGCGTCCAGGGTTCGGTGAGGACACATCCGTTGAAGCTCTCGACCTTGATGTTTGCGTCCTTGAAATGACGTTTCACGTCTGTGTCGACGTCGCGGCCAGCAAGATCATAGCGACGGTTCCAGAAGATGGATTTTGCGCCGGTGGCATCAATCACATCCTGAAGGACGGATATCGCAGCGCCTTTGCGCAAGATCAGTGTGCCGCCGAGTGTTTCTATCTCTGCCGCCAGGGCTTTCAGCGATTTGTCGAGCCACCATTTAGAGGCACCACCCATCGCGCGCCCGTTCGGTTGGTCTTCAAGAATGTAGAGGCACAATACCTGATCGTTTGACGCTGCGACTGCAGCCGCGAGAGCCGGGTTGTCATCAAGGCGCAAGTCGCGGCGAAACCACATGATTGCAGGCTTTGATGACGAAACAGAAATGGCTCAGTCTCCACGCGTGTAAGCTGTATGATATTGATACGACACACTTTCCGGATCGGATTTCAAAAAACTGGGTCGTAACTGCAATCGATCAGATTTCGTGAGTAGCGCCAGGCTGAGAAACCCTTTAGGCAAAGGCCTATGACCAAGACTGTGATTTGCATGAAATGGGGCGAGCGATACCCGGCTCATTTTGCCAATCGGTTGTACAATATGGTCCGCCGGAATGTGACCGGCGA
>JBCCZH010000215.1:0-5692 GCA_039188075.1 Pseudomonadota bacterium | reverse complement strand
GGCTGACTTGAAACTCACTTGCCCGTGAAGACGGCGTTATGCCGCTTCATTGGCCAGATTGCGCAACACATAATGCAGGATGCCGCCATTGCGGTAATAGTCGAGCTCATTGTCCGTATCGATCCGAACGGTCGTCCGGGCGGTCACTTTCGAGCCATCTGCCTTGGTGATCTGCACATCGACCTTCTGGCGCGGCTGAATCATGTTCACGCCTTCAATCGTGACTTCCTCATCGCCTGTCAGGCCGAGCGTTTCCCAGCTTGTGCCGTCTTCAAACTCGAGCGGCAAAACCCCCATCCCGATCAGATTTGACCGGTGGATCCGTTCAAATGAGCCTGCGATCACGGCTTTCACACCGAGCAGAATGGTCCCCTTTGCAGCCCAGTCTCTCGACGAGCCATTGCCATAGAGATGGCCTGCAAACACGACCAGCGGCACATTCTTTTCCATATAACGCATGGCCGCGTCATAGATTGGCATGCGGTCACCGCTTGGGTGATGGACAGTCACGCCGCCCTCAACGCCAGGCACCATCTGATTCTTGATCCGGATGTTCGCGAATGTGCCGCGCATCATCACTTCATGGTTGCCGCGGCGCGACCCATAGGAATTGAAATCCAGAACATTGACCTGATTGGCCTGCAAATATTCGCCAGCCGGGCTGGATGCCTTGATCGAGCCGGCGGGTGAAATGTGATCGGTGGTAATCGAGTCGCCAAACAGGGCCAGGACGCGCGCGCGATGGACATCTGCCGGCGCTTCGACCTCGCCGGTCATACCCTCGAAATAAGGTGGATTCTGCACATATGTCGAGCCAAGCGGCCAGCCATAGGTCTTGCCCCCTGTGACGTCGATCTCCTGCCATTGGGCATCGCCCTTGAATACATCGGCATAGCGTTCGGCGAACATTTTCGGTGTGACGCATGCCGCCATGATCTCGGCAATCTCATGCGAGCTTGGCCAGAGGTCTTTCAGATAGACATCATTGCCATCCTTGTCTTGCCCGAGCGGGTCCGTGGTCAGATTGATCTTCAGCGAGCCCGCAATCGCATAGGCCACGACTAGAGGTGGCGAGGCGAGATAATTCGCTTTCAGATCTGGCCCGATCCGACCTTCGAAATTGCGATTGCCCGACAGCACCGAGCAGGAGACCAGATTGCCATCCGCGATGGCTTTGGAAATCTCCGGCTGAAGCGGCCCGGAATTGCCGATACAGGTGGTACAACCATAGCCGACCAGGTTGAACCCAAGCGCGTCGAGATCCTTGGTCAGATCGGCCTTGTCGAGATAGTCGGTCACGACTTGCGACCCCGGCGCGAAGGAGGTTTTCACCCAGGGTTTGCGATTGAGGCCGAGGGCTGCCGCCTTCCGTGCGACGAGCCCCGCCGCGATCAGGACGCTTGGATTGGAGGTGTTCGTGCAAGACGTAATCGCGGCGATAAAGACGTCGCCATGGGTGACCGTGAAATCCTCGCCTTCGACCTGGATGGCGGTGGCGTCATCCGCAGCCGTGCCAAATTCCTTGACCATAGCTTCGGCAAATCTCGTGTCCGCTTCCGAGAGCAGGACTTGATCCTGTGGCCGTTTGGGACCGGAAATGCTCGGGACCACAGTCGAGAGATCCAGCTCGATCGTGTCGGTAAAGATCGGGTCATCCATATCCGGGCGCCAATAGCCCTGGGCCTTGGCATAGGCCTCGACCAGCGCAATCCGGTCGGCCTCGCGACCCGTATTGGTGAGATATGTGATCGTATCATCATCGACCGGGAAGAAGGCACAGGTCGATCCGAATTCCGGCGACATATTGGACAGGGTGGCCTGATCTTCCAGCGTCAGATTGGCGACGCCCGGCCCGAAGAATTCGGTGAATTTTGCAACCACACCATAGTCGCGCATCATCTTGGTCACGGTCAGCACCAGATCGGTCGCGGTCGCGCCTTCCGGCAATTTGCCGGTCAGTTTGAAGCCGATCACTTCCGGGATCAGCATTGAGACCGGTTGGCCCAGCATCGCCGCTTCGGCTTCAATCCCGCCAACGCCCCATCCGAGGACGGACAGGCCATTGATCATGGTCGTGTGCGAATCCGTACCGACGCATGTATCCGGATAAGCGACCGTCTCGCCATCAACTTCCTTGGTCCAGACGGTCTGGCCGAGATATTCGAGATTGACCTGGTGGCAGATGCCGGTGCCAGGCGGGACGACGCGGAAATTCTCGAACGCGGTCGAGCCCCAGCGCAGAAACTCATAGCGTTCCTGGTTGCGGTCATATTCGATATCGACATTTTTCTTGAAACTGTTCGGCCCGGCAAAGAAGTCGACCATAACCGAATGGTCGATGACCAGATCCACTGGCACTTGCGGATTGATCGCGTCAGCACTTGCACCCAGTTTCTCTGCCGCGTCGCGCATCGCGGCCAGGTCCACAACCGCAGGGACGCCTGTAAAATCCTGCATCAGGACCCGCGCCGGACGATAGGCAATCTCGTGCGTAACTTTGCCGCCATTGTCGAGCCAGGTCTTGAACGCCGTGATATCGTCCTTTGTGACCGTCGTGCCATCCTCATTGCGGAGCATATTCTCAAGCAGCACTTTCAGCGAGGCGGGCAGTTTCGACACATCACCGAGGCCGTTTTCAGCTGCGGCATCGAGGGAGTAGTAAGTATAGTCCTTACCGTTTACGGATAATGTCTTGCGGGCCTTAAAGCTGTCGAGGGAAGGCATGGGCGAACGGACCTCTCTTATCTTTGTCTTTTCAATTGCCTACGCAGCGCGTGGCGAGTCTCACCTGCTAGATAGGTTGACGCGCAGTGGGAAGCAAATCCAGGCGAACTCTTGCTTGGGTCCGGAGCGTGACGTTTGAGTGAAACACCACTCATCCAGGGCACACAGCTCGGCGCTGTGCGCGGCGAACGCATCCTGTTCCGCGACATATCCGTGTCGGCACGCGCGGGCGATCTGATCCTTTTGCGCGGCGCCAATGGGTCCGGCAAGACGACCTTGTTGCGGCAGTTGGCGGGACTGTCGCCGCCGCAAGCCGGTCAGGTGGCGCGCACGCAGGCGCATCACTGGATTGGCCACACGAATGGCTTGAAAGCGCATGAAACCCCGCGCTCGCATCTCGACCATTGGGCTCGGGTTTGGGGTAGCCAAGCGGACATTCCCGCCATCCTGAAGGATATGGGACTGAAAAAACCCTCAGAAGTGCCAAGCGGCATGTTGTCCGCTGGCCAGAAACGTCGCACGGCCCTGGCGCGACTGAAACTGATCGAGCGAAAGCTGTGGCTACTGGATGAACCCTTCAATGCGCTGGATACAGACGGACAGGCGCAACTGGCAGAAATGATCGAGGCGCATCGCGCGGACGGAGGCGCGGTCATCGCCGCGCTGCACGGACACGCGCCGGTCGAGAGCAGCCATGAAGTGATGATAAAGCCATGACGCCGTCTCCGCTCTTCTCTGCGTTCCGCCAGGCGCTGTCAGAAGCCTGGGCCTCGGGTGCGGGCATTTTACTGCCCATGGGATTCTTCACCGGCACCGCGATGCTGGTCCCGTTCACGCTGGGCGATGAAGCCGAGACGCTTGCAAAGATTGGCCCGGGCGTGCTCTGGCTAGCGCTGGCCCTGGCTGCTCTGGTCACGCTGGAGCGGGTTTTTCAAGCCGACCTCCAGGATGGGGCGCTGGACCTGTGGTCGCAGGAGGAGACCAGCATTTCCCTCATCGCCCTGACCAAGACCGTCGCGCATTGGCTGATTTCCGGAGCGCCGCTCATCCTGATGGCGCCGGTGCTTGGCCGCCTGCTCGGCGTTCCGTTCGAGGAAATGGTGCCCGCCATGCTGGCTTATGGCCTGGGCGGCCTGACTTTCTTTCTCTGGGGCGGGGTCGCGGCAGCCCTGTCTGCCGGCGTCGCGCGGGCCGGTCTTCTGATCGCGCTGATCGCCATCCCGTTCTTTGTCCCGGCCATCATTTTCGGCACACTCAGCCTCAGTGAAGGCTTTGACGGGTCGGCCATTCTGTTTCTGGGGGCATCGACGCTTTTTGCACTTGGTGTCGCACCTGCTGCCATGGGCGCGGCTTTGCGGTTGGCGGCAGAGTAAACGGAGCTTAGATAGACGACATGTGGACAATCCTTGCCAATCCGCACCGGTTCATGGGCTTTTCCCGGGTCGCCATCCCGATCGTGATCGGTCTGGGTGTGCTTCTGTCCGGATGGAGCCTTTATCAAGGCCTCTGGGTGGTACCGCCTGTGCCCAATCAAGGTGGGGACATTGCGCGCGCCATGTTCATCCATGTGCCGAGCGCCTGGCTGTGTATGGGGCTTTATGCCGGCCTGGCGATTTCGAGCTTTGTCTGGTTCATCTGGCGGCATGAGCTGGCCGATGTCGCAGCCCGCGCAATTGCGCCGATCGGCGCCGGTTATACCGCGCTCTGCTTCGCCACCGGTGCGATCTGGGGTGAGCCGACTTGGGGCAAGGCCTGGCGCAATGTCATCCTGTATGACAGCCGCCTGATGTCCGTTCTGGTCCTGCTCTTCCTGTTCATTGGCTATATGGCCTTGCGGGCGGCGCTGGACACCCGCCAGAAGGGCGCCCGAGCAGGGGCGATTCTGGCCATGGTGGGTCTGATCAATCTGCCAATTATCAAATTCTCGGTCGATCTGTGGAAGGAATCGACCATTCACCAGCCGTCCAGCGTGATCCGTTTTGGCGAAGCTGCGGCGGAGAGCTCCGGCATTCACCCGGTCTTTCTGGTGCCGCTAATGATCGGGTTTCTCGGACAGATCCTGCTGTCTTCCGGCCTGATCATGCTGTTGATGCGGGCCGAGATATTTGGCCAGCAAGCGGACGCCCTGATCGCCCGGCGTCTGAACGAGGCCTGACCTGATGCCTGAATTTGACAAGAATGCCGGCTATATCTGGGCGATTGTGATGATCGGCGTCGTGGTGCCGATCCTGCTCAGCCTCTATGCCGCCTTGCGCGCCCGCCTAGCGCGGGCCCGCTTGGAGCGTTTGCAGGCTCGGGAAGACGACGCCTAAGCGTCTACTTCTTCTTCTTTTTCTTCTTTTTCTTTTTCTTCTTCGACTTGCGAGGTTCGTCGTCTTCTTCCTCATAGTCGCCCGAGATGATGGACAGGGAGAGAAGCAGGCTCTCGCGCCGCGATTTGCGCAGCTCTTCCGTCAGAATGGCATCGGCCTCCATGACTTCCGGGGCCGCGCCCTCAAACGCTTTGCGCCCCGCTGAGGTCAAGGATACGGCCTTGGCCCGGGCATCCTCGACCGACTTCACACGCTTGACCAGACCCGTCTTTTCCATGCGCGAGACCATGTCGGCCAGAGTCGACCGGTCAATGCCGGTGACATCGACCAGGCTGGACTGGCTCTGTCCGTCAGAATCATTCAGCGCGGCGAGCACGGCAAATTGTCGAATGGTCAGGCCTTGATCCGCAAGCCCGGCCGCAGATTCGTTGACAGCAGCTTGCTGCGCCCGATGCAATAAATGCGTGACGGAGCGCGCCAGCGTAAATTCCGTGCTCGTCTCTTGCTTGCTCATCGCCGCCGCCTTAGTTCCTAGTCCAGCCCTTATACACGTTAAAAGCAAAATTACCGTGTGCAGATCAATTGAATTCTCCCATAAAGCGAGAGGCTGACAGAAAAATGACAGTGAAATCAGCGCCCGAATTCGCATTGGAGAT
>JBCCZH010000214.1:0-5700 GCA_039188075.1 Pseudomonadota bacterium | reverse complement strand
TTCTTCGGCAAGGAGCCGCACAAGGGCGTGAACCCGGACGAAGTCGTGGCGCTTGGCGCGGCGATCCAGGGCGGTGTTCTGCAAGGTGACGTCAAAGACGTGGTCCTGCTCGACGTGACACCTCTGTCGCTCGGCATTGAGACACTTGGCGGCGTGTTCACGCGCCTGATCGATCGCAACACGACGATCCCGACCAAGAAGAGCCAGACCTTCTCAACCGCGGAAGACAATCAGCCGGCTGTGACCATAAGGGTTTTCCAGGGTGAGCGCGAAATGGCGGTCGACAACAAGAATCTCGGCCAGTTCAATCTGGAAGATATTCCACCGGCCCCGCGCGGCGTGCCGCAAATCGAGGTGACCTTTGACATTGACGCAAACGGCATTGTCTCCGTTGGCGCCAAGGACAAGGCGACCGGCAAAGAGCAGCAAATCACCATCCAGGCGGATGGCGGCCTCAACGATGCCGACATCGACGCGATGATGAAAGATGCCGAAGCCAATGCGGAAGAAGATAAGAAGCGCCGCGAACTGGTGGAAGCCAAGAATAATGCGGAAAGCCTTGCCCATCAGACCGAGAAGCAGCTCGAAGAGCATGGCGACAAGGTTGGCGAAGATGTGAAGAAAGAAATCGAGGACGCCGCCGCGGCTTTGAAAACCGCAGCCGAAGGCGATGATGCGGCTGACATTCAGGAAAAGCATCAGGCCCTGATGACCGCAGCCATGAAGCTCGGCGAAGCCATTTATGGCGCGCAGCAAGCGGAAGCGGCCGAAACTGATGCGGCTGCCGATGCGGCGGCTGAGGAAGACGGCGAAGACGTGGTCGATGCCGACTTTGAAGAAGTCGACGACGAGAACCGTCAGAGCGCGTAACGCCTCTACTCTCGCAAATTTTAAAGCCCGCTCCGTTCTGGGGCGGGCTTTTTCGTGTCCGTCCTTCTGCATGTTTTGCGGAGGCTTGATTTCAGCGACTGGCCCCGTACACGATGAGGCGTGGCCCAGATTACGTCGCTATATGTCCATAAGGTGCTGGCGCAAGCCAGCGAAGGCGTTGAAACGCGCGACCTGCTTGAAGGACTTGGGCTTGCGCCGGATGCCCCCGTGGACGCGGCCAGAATGGTCTCTTCGGACGATTACTATCGGTTCTTTGCTGGCCTGGCAGACCGCGATCCAGCGGGCCAGGGGCTGGCGCTCCGGATCGGGGCGTCGATGCAATGCGATGATTATGGCGCGTTTGGCCTGGCCTGGAAATCAGCGCCGGACCTGCGCGGCTCTTATGTTCGCTCGGAGCGCTATGGCCGGGTCCTGGGCAGCGCGGAGCGATACACGCTGGAACGCTCCGGTGCCGAAACCTATTTCAATCTGGAGAAAGCCGGCAATGGCAGCGTTGGCCAGCAGCTGTCGAATGAAGCCAGTCTGGCGGCCGTCCTGACCATCAGCCAGGAAGTCAGCGCCCAGCCTTTCATGCCGCTGGCCGTCTATTTCAAACATGCCGCCCGCGGCGACCTTGGTGTCTTCACCGATCATTTTGGATGCCCCGTCCACTTTGGCGCGGATCGCGACGCGCTGAAGATCGAGACGGCCGCGCTCGACGTGCCCAATCGGCTCGGCGATGAAAGCATTGCCGGTTTCTTTGATCGTCATCTCGAACAGGAATTGGCCAACCTGCCGGAAGAGGACGAACTGGAACACAAGGTCCGGCGCGCCGTTTCGCAGAAGCTGAGTGAGGGCGTACCGACCCTGTCAGAAATAGCGACTGCCCTCGGCATGGGCGCGCGTACCTTGCAGCGGCGGCTGTTGGACAAGGATCAGTCCTTTCAGAGTCTGGTGGATCTGGCCCGCCGGGAATTAGCGCAGCAGCTGCTGCTTGAAACTGATTACAGTCTTGCCGAGGTCGCCTTCCTGACCGGCTTTTCCGAGCAGAGCGGCTTTACCCGCGCCTTCAAGCGCTGGTCGGGTCAGACGCCGCGCTCTTACCGTCTCGCTGCCGATTGACCGGCGATCCGCCATTTGTCGTGATCTGACAAAACTCTGTCGCGCCGGAGCAAGAAACCGCGCCCTGATTTCCGTACCCATTGGCTCGCACCATGAAAGAAAGGAGTGTGCCAATGAACTTGTTCCTCAAAAAGAAACCGCTGACTTTGGTCCTTGGCGGCACTGGCAAAACCGGTCGCCGCGTGGTCGAGCGGCTGAAGGCGGGCGGCCATGCTGTTCGGATTGGATCCCGATCCGCTGTCCCGTCCTTTGACTGGGATCATGAAGCGAGCTGGGAGGCCTGTCTCAAAGGCGTCACGGCCGCCTATATCACCTATTCGCCTGATCTTGCCATGCCCGGCGCGACGGATGCCATTCAGGCTCTCGTCAACAAGGCCAAACGGGCCGGCGTCAAGCGCCTGGTTATCCTGTCAGGCCGCGGCGAACCGGAAGCCCAGGCGTGTGAGAAAATCGTGCAGGAGAGCGGCCTCGAATGGACTGTGGTCCGGGCGAGCTGGTTCCATCAGAATTTCTCGGAAGCAGCCTTTCTCGACATGGTCCTGGCCGGGACGATCACGCTGCCGGCGGGTGATCAGCTCGAGCCTTTTGTCGATGCTGACGACATCGCCGATGTTGCATTCGCGGCCCTGACCCAGGATGTCCACCATGGACAAATCTATGACGTGACCGGTCCCAGACTGATGACCCTGTCCGATGTCGCATCAGACCTGTCGGCTGCACTGGGTCGACCGGTGAGCTATGTTTCTGTGCCGCATGAGGCCTTTGTCGCCGGCATTGCCGACTCCGGGGCGCCGAAAGAAGTGGTCTGGATGCTCGACTATCTGTTCTCGACCGTACTTGATGGACGCAATGCGCATCTCACCGATGGCGTGCAGCGAGCGCTGGGCCGTCCACCGAAAGACTTCGCGCAATTTGCCCGTGAGGTCGCCGCGACCGGAGTCTGGAGGGCAGTCGCATGAGACGTCGTCTGACCTCAATTTTCCTCGTTGTGGCTGGCTGTCTGGCAGGCTTGATCGGGGCCGGCATCCTGCTTGTCCCGCGCGCCTTCTTTGCGAGCAATCACATCACCCTGGAAGCGGATCCGAGCCTGATGTCGGAAATTCGCGCCCCGGGCGGATTGCTCCTGGCGGCGGCCCTCGTCATGGTCGCGGGCGGCTTTGATCGCAAGCTGGCGCAACGTGGCCTGATCACCGCCGTCTTTGTCTTCGGCATGTATGGCATCGCGCGTCTGTTCAGTCTGATCGTGGACGGCATTCCGTCGGCCTCTCTCATCGGGGCGCTGATCATTGAAGCCGTCCTCGCCTTTGTCGCGCTCGCTTTATTGGAGCGTGGCCAGAAACAAGGCGCAGATTAAGGCATTGCCTCGATCACATCGAACAAGAAAGGAGCTCGATATGACACATGAAGTCCTGATCTATATCTGCCTGTTTCTGGGATTGTCTGCGGCGCTGGTGGGCGGGGTGTTTCAATCCTTCTCGGACTTCGTCATGGCCGGATTGATCCGGTCCGCGCCCCAAAGCGGCATCGAGTCGATGCAAGGCCTGAACCGGACCGTGTTTCGGTCGGTCTTCATCGCCACGTTTCTGGCGCTGGTGCCGATCAGTCTTGGCTTCGCAATCTATGCCGGGATGGCCCTAAGTGGCATGCCGCAACGCCTGATCATTCTGGCCGCCATTCTCTATCTGCCTTTGGTCTTTCTGGTCACGGCGTTCGGCAATGTCCCGATGAATGAGCGACTGGACAAGATGGATGCGACCAGCGCGGCGGCGGCCGATTACTGGCAGACGTATGGACGCGTCTGGACGCGCTGGAACACGATCCGGACGGTTGGTTCGATTGCAACCGCGGGCTGTTATCTGCTCGCGGCCGTTCAGATCAGCTAGTTTCCTCCCAAACGAAAAAGCGGCTATGACGCGTAAGTCATAGCCGCTTTTTTATGTTCAGGCTCAGGTTTTGTGTTCGGGCTCAGGCCGCGTTGGCGGCGGCCCCGATCAGTCGTGCAGTTGTCTCATCGCGGTGCTTTTTCAGATACCGCATGAAGGGCGTGCCGCCTGTGCCGACATCCGTGTCATTGCCGGACGCCGCACGGGTCTGCTTGTTGATATAGCTGGCCGCATATTCGAGATGCCGTGTGCGGAAGTCCGCCATGGACTGGATGATCGCATTATAGGCCTCGGTCAGACCATGATTGCGGGTCTTCTCGACAAAGCCGCGCAACTGGCTCGCCGCTCTTGTGTCTTCGATGAAGCGCCGATGCGCGGGCGGGCGATAGATGTGCAACTGATCGAGATATTCGCGCAAGGGGTCTGCAGCATGTCCGACCCCCATCAATGCGTCCATGGCCGGGACGATTGAGGATTGCGATCCGGTCTGCCCGCGAAAGGCCTGCGCCTCTGAGCCATAGCGCTCGACGCCTTCATAGATCAGACCATTGGGCAGAGCCGGATTGTCTTTCCAGCCGTGAATATAGGGCCGGACGCGCTCGAAATAGATATAGGGATCGCACCGTTCTGGCATGCGATCGAAAATGGCATTGATCCGGTTCCAGGTGGCGCCGACGGCTTCGAGATGCGTGCGTGTGGTATTGATGTCGCCGGCTGCGCTGGCCTCGACAATCGCGCCAAACCGGGCGAGGGCGGCGCCAGCGGCGGCTTCGATCGCAACATGGATCAGGATGAACCAATTCTCGTCCTGACCGTTCAGGAAGTTCTGGATCACATAGATATTGGCCACGTCGATCACGCTGTCATGGTCAATCAGTCCCCAATTATCGAGCGTATAGCTGGAATAGGGCAGGAGCGGTTGTTGCCCGAGATGATCTGCCAGAGCGACCATGGGCACGGCCAGCTTGCGCGGCAGGATGTCCGGCGCCTTCGGTTCGCCCCAGACATAGGCCTGCACCATGAACGAATAATGCACCATGCACAGGCGGGCTTCGGCATCCGTCATGTCGGCCAGGGGCAGATCTAACTCTGGCAATTGCGCGCACAGCAACTCGCGGATGCGCCCGGTCGGTAACAATTCCGGCAAGCTCAACGCGACTTCAGCCACCTTGGCCAGATCACCGCTTAGAACGACGTCATCGGCATTGTGTCGACAGAGAAAGCCCCGTTCTGGAGACATGTCATAGTCGGCGAGAGTCAGCATCTTTTCCTCCTGTCTCATTTTGTTGCAATTATAAGTGAAAATAGGCGCAATTTCTCACTTAATGCGTGGAAGAAGCTATGCTATCTGCAATATATGACGGAATTGGACACAATATCGCAAAATATATTGCGTGAGCTCGAATCAGATGGACGGATCAGCAATATCGACCTGGCGGCACGTGTGGGTCTGTCGCCTTCGGCCTGTTTGCGGCGGGTGCAGGAGCTGGAGCGGAGCGGGTTGATTAAAGGCTATCGCGCCATTCTCGATCGCGAGAAACTGGGCATCGGCATCACGGTCTTCGTCATGGTCGGTCTGTCGGCGCACCTGTCCAAGGATGGCCGTATCTTTGAGCGCGCGATGTCGGCCGCGCCGCAAGTGCGTGAGTGTCACAATATCACCGGCGCGGTCGAATATCTGTTGCGCGTCGAAGTCGCGGACTTACCCGCTTACAAGGACTTCCATGCCAATATCCTTGGCGTGTTGCCGCAAGTGGCGTCGATCACGTCGCACATTTCGCTCGGCTCGACCAAGGATGAGCGGGCCTAGACGGCGCCTTCCTGC
>JBCCZH010000213.1:0-5709 GCA_039188075.1 Pseudomonadota bacterium | reverse complement strand
CCCCAGAATCGATCCTGGATAGACTTCGACGGCTTCATTCAGCTCCGTATGACCAATTACCGTGGCCTTGGGATGGAGCGTGACATTGTCTTTCAGCACCGCATGCGGGCCGACATAGGCCATGGCGCCGATGGTGACATTCTCGCCCAGCTGTGCGCCCTGCTCGACGACAGCGGTGGGATGTATGGTGACGCTCATGTCGGTTTCTTCTTTGCCGCGACCTGTTTTTCGATCCAGGACACTTCCCGGAAATACTGGCGCAGAGGCTTGGCCGGAATGCCGCCCCAGGTCTCACCCGCCGGAATGTCGCGCATGATCCCGGCCGAGGCGGCGATCTTGGCGCCAGCACCGATGTGAACATGATCCTTGATGCCGACGCGCCCGCCCATGGCCACACCGTCACCAATCGTGCTGGTGCCGGAAATGCCGGTAAAGCTGGCAATCGCAACATTGCGCCCGACAATTACATTATGCGCGATCTGAACCAGATTATCGATCTTGGTCCGCTCGCCGATCATCGTATCATCAAAAGCGCCGCGATCGATACAAGTGTTCGAGCCGATCGTGACATGGTCCTGGATGATCACACGCCCCCATTGCGGGGCATCCTCAGCGCCTTCAGGACCGAGCGTGACGCCAAAACCGGCTTCTCCAATCACTGCGCCGGCATGGATGGAGACATCATTTCCGATCAAGGCACAGCGCACGACCGTGTTCGGACCGATCGACGTTCGCGCCCCGATCTGCACCCCGGGGCCGATGACGACACCAGGGCCGATGCGGGCCGCCTCGCCAATCGCGGCGCCCGTCCCGATCGTGGTGGTCGGCGCGATCTGGGCACTGGGATGGATGGCCGGCTCATCACCCGGGCTGAGCCAATCCTTCAGCTCGAACAGCGCCTCGCTGGCCAGTTTGTGGGCGAACCGGGGTTGGTCGACGATGACTGGAACAACGGAGTCCGGCAGGCTTGCAGCGGCGCCTTCCTTTACGAAACATGCGGCCGCATCCGGACTGGTCTCACTGGCCTGTTTCGGACCACCTTCGACAAAGCAAAGATCGCCCGGTTTGCCATTGGCTGCGGGAGAAATCCCTGTAATTTCAGGATCATCCGAAACTTCAGCGGCGATATCGCAGATATTCAAAAGGGTCCGCAGCTTATGCGGACCCAGTGATTTGTAAAAGCGCTGATCGATCGTCATCAGCCCCCCAATTGACTATTGCTGCGGTTGCGTCGGCATTCTCTGACGCACCACATTAATCGTAGGCGTCGCAGCATTCAACTTTGTGATCACGGAAGCCGAAACATCCGTGGCATCATCGACAAACACGACTTGCGATTTGTCCAGAATGACATTTGCGCCGGTCTCGGAAATGACCTGCTGCAAAACCGGGATCAAGGCATTATTAAACTCGGCCAAAGCCGCCCGCTCAGTCAAAGCAAGCTCGTTGGCAGTAATCTGACGTTGCTGGTTAAACACCTGGGCTTCGCGCGCCAATTGCTCGACTTCCGCTTTCAATGCGGCATCCGCAAGAATCGCCTCACGCGTCATGCCTTGCGTTCTTGTGTCCAGCGATGTGCCGTCCGCCTGCAGCTTGTCGGCGGTCGGCTTCAGCTCGCCCTGCATCGTGGTTTCGATGGACGCTACTTTGTTGCGCAGGTCCTGACCGGCCTGGCTTTCCGCATAGATTTTGACGCGGTCGATGACGACCACTTTGGTGCCTTGCGCCATAGCCGCAGGACTGAGCGCAATCGGAGCTGTGAATAGCAGCGCAAACGCTGCCATAATCGATTTGAGGGGGAACATAAGTCTCTCTCCTGTTGAGAACTCTATTAGAAACGGGTCGAAGTACTGAAGCGGAACGTCTCCGTCCGGTCGTACTCTTCCTTGCGAAGGATTTGTGAAAAGTCGAACTGAATTGGTCCGAACGGCGAATCCCAACCCACAGAAAGACCAGCTGCGGCCCGAAGACCCAGCCCATCCTTAATCTGGCGTACCGCCGGTGTTCCGGCCGGCACATTATTATATTGACCACTCGAGGTGGTGAAGAAGACCGGGTCACTGATGTCGGCATCGTCAAGAATGCCGACAGACCCTGCTTCGATAAAGAGCTTGGTGCGAATGCCATATTCTTCCGGCAGATAATTCGGCAAGGTCAGCTCACCTGTGCTCTGATAATAGACTTTACCACCGAGCGAATTGAGCGCCTTCACGTCTGTGACATTGCCATTCTCATCAGCCAGCGTGTCGATCACGCGCGGGCCGAGACCAGCGACATCAAAGCCGCGGAAGGACGACCCGCCGCGGAAGAAGCGGTTGTTAATCCGAATGCTGTCATCGTCGCCGAGCGGTTCAATGACGCCGCCGGACAAGCGTACACTGGCGCGCACACCCGGGAATATCCCGCGATAGGTGGCGCCGGTGACTTCGGTGCGCAGATATTGAACATCGCCGCCAATACCCGCCAGGTCCTGACTCAACGAGAAGTCAAAGCCACCGGTCGGAGCGATCGGGTCGTTGCGTCGGTCCCAATTGAAGGAATAGCCGATCAAGGAGGTGATATCGGCCCGCTCACTCTGACAGATCGTGGATCGCGCCAGGAAGAGCGATGAACACTGATCGACCACGGACGTCCCCACCGGGAAAGGCGGCATGGTAGGGTCAAACGGTACATTGATGGTGATATCATCGGACGGATCATCCGGCGTGTCATTATCGAACGTCTGTTCCTCCAGCGCCAACAGGCCGGTCGCGTCTTCGATGACCACGTTTCGGTCTTCGACATTAATCTCGTCCGACTGTAGACGATACCGCAATTGCAGGCCGGTATTCTCTGACACCGGGAAGCCGAAATTGAACCCGGCACCGATGGTTTCGGATTCAAAGTCTGACACGTCGAGGAAGTCCGACCGGGTCGAGAACAATTCGATACCGGCCGACAGGTTGCGATCGAGGAAGCGCGGTTCCTGGAACCTGACATCGACAAATTGCTGCCGATCCGAGGCCGAAATACGACCCACAAAAGTCTGTCCCCGGCCGCGCAGGTTTCTTTGCGTCACACTGAGATCCAGCAGGAAGGAATCGACAGACGAGAAACCCGCCGCGAAGGACAGTTCGCCCGTCGCAGTCTCGGCGACATCGATGTCCACCACTGTCCGGTCAGGGCGCGATCCGGCCTTTTCGGTGATTTCCACCTCTTCGAAATAGCCCAGCGCCCGCACGCGATTGCGTGAGCGATCCAGCAGCACGCGGTTAAAGGCGTCGCCTTCCGCGACGCGCAATTCGCGCCGGATGACGCGGTCCAGCGTCTGCGTGTTGCCGTTGATATTGATGCGCTCGATATAGACTCGCGGTCCTTCATCAATCGCGAAGGTGACATTGACCTTGCGCGTCTCAGGATCGGCCTCCAGGCGCGGCGTGATGTCGACAAAGGCATAGCCGGCAATCCCGGCCGCATAAGTCAGCGTATCAATCGTGTCCTCGATCAAGTCGCCGCGGAACAATTCGCCATCCTGGAACGGCACGGCCCGCTTCAAACCCTCTTCGCTCAGCTTGTCGAGCGCGGTCTCCACATCGACTTCGCCGAACGTATATTGTTCGCCTTCATCGATCGTATAGGTGATGTAGAAATCCTCACGATCCGGCGTCAGATCAGCCACCGCCGAAATCACCCGGAAATCGTAATAACCCTTGTTCTGATAGAATTCGCGCAGCAATTCGCGGTCAAATTCCAGACGTCCAGGATCATAATTGTCGTTCGAGCTGAAGAAGCGCCACCAGCGGGACTGTTTGGTCACGATCTCACTTCTCAGGCGGCGGTCAGAATAAGCATCATTGCCAATGAAGTTGATCGCTCGCACACCCGTAACCGGGCCTTCAGTCATGACAAAGACGAGATCGACGCGATTCTGGTCCAGAGGCTTGTATTGCGGCTCCACAGTGGCTGAGAAGCGTCCGGACTGGCGGTAGAGTTCAAGAATGCGCTGCACGTCGGCCTGGACGCGCGCTGCGGTAAAGATCCCGCGTGGGGCCGCCTGGATCTCTTCGCGCAGCTTGTCATCGTCGAGCGCGCTATTGCCCTCGAACAGAACGCGGTTGATGATCGGGTTCTCGACGACGCGAACAACCAGGTCTGGACCCGCTTTTTCAAAGGATGCGTCGGCAAACAGCCCCGTCGCAAACAGCGTCTTCAGCGACAGATCGATCCGCGACGGATCGAACGTGTCGCCTGGCGCAACCAGCAAATAGGACTGCACGGTTCGATCTTCGATCCGCTGATTGCCTTCGATCCGGATTTGCCGAATCGTTTCGGCAACTTGAGCATCAGACTCAAATGCCGGACTCTCTGTCACGGCCAAGGCGCTTGTCGCCATAAGAGCAGCGGCGATTACTTTACGCATCAATCCCTAGTCCTCCTTGGCAGGCGCTTTACTCGCCTGCGGGGCCGTTGAAAAGGCCGGTTTCCAGTACGTCACCCCAGGTGATGAAAACGAACATGGTCAATAACAGACCAAGTCCAGCCATCAATGCCATTTCCTGCACCTTTTCAGGCATGACTTTGCCTGTCAGGGCTTCATAGGCATTGAAGACCAGGTGTCCTCCATCAAGGACTGGCAGTGGCAACAGATTGAAGAAGCCAATACCGATTGAAATTAATGCGCATAGCTGCAAGGCGGACCATGCTAGGGCACTTATCCGCGTGGTCAGGGGCACTTGTTCGGCCCCCATTGTTCGATTGACGATGCGTCTTCCAGCATCACCAATGGCAACCGGACCGCTCATCAGACCGAGCGGTTCTTTTCCGGTAATGATGCGCCCCAGCATATATACTGTGTGCTGAACCGTATCTCGTGTTTCTATGACGCCCTTGCCAAGCGCCGTGATCGGCCCGTATCGCCGAAACTCAACCGACTCCATCACCGGCGCTGGCCGAATTCCGATTGTGCCTTGCGGGACAATTTGCCCAAGCTGATTTGCGCGCACCACACGGCGCGGCGTAATCGTCATAGCGAGCGTTTCTGCGCCCCGCTGAACTTCAAAGTCGAGCGGGCGATTTGACGACATGCTGGTGATCACAATCATATCCGAAATTTGACGCACCGGCTGGCCATCCACAGACTTGATAACATCACCCACCTGCATACCTGCTGTCGCGGCCGGGAAGTCTTCCGACACTTCATAGGCATAGACATCATACTGTTCCGTGCCACGCAGAGCGAAAAAGCATGCGAACAGAACGACCGCGAGAACGAAATTCGCGGCTGGCCCTGCCAGAGCCACAATCGACCGTGCCCCAACCCCCAATTCCGGATAAGGCTTGCCTTGTGGGCCGTCTTCAATCTTGCCAACATCGTTCGGCAACTGGCTCTCACCCACAAACTTCACAAATCCGCCGAGCGGGATCCAGTTGACGCGCCAACGCGTGCCTTTTTTGTCCTTGCGCTCGAAAATCGAGTGACCAAAGCCAACCGAGAACGACTCGACCGCAGCACCGAACCAGCGACCGGCCCAATAATGACCGAGCTCGTGGATGATCACCACGACGCCCAGCAGGAATGCCAGGCACAGCAGAAAGATCGGGCCTTGTGCCAGAATCTCCGTCACGCTCTACGCTCCTGCTTCTGGCACTCGACTTCTTCAAGCAATGCGCCGGTTAATCTCTTTGCCTCGGCTTCAATCGCCAGGATGGATTCAAAATTATCGCAATCCT
>JBCCZH010000212.1:0-5721 GCA_039188075.1 Pseudomonadota bacterium | reverse complement strand
TCTTGGCGTGCTGACCTATGAGCGGCAGATGCCGGACGGGTTCGTGGCCTCGCTGAGCTGGTTCGATCGTGCCGTGACCGTCGTCTTTGCCATCGAAATCTTCATGAAGCTGGTGGTTTATCGGCTGAACTTCTTCAAATCAGGCTGGAACTGGTTCGACTTTATCGTTGTTGGTGTCTCACTGATCCCGGGCGGGGCCGCCTTCTCGGTTCTGCGGGCGATGCGCGTTCTGCGAATCCTCCGCCTGTTGCACATCGTCCCGATGATGCGGCGGATCACCGAAGCGCTGTTGAACGCTCTGCCCGGCATGGGCGCGATCCTCGCCGTCCTGGCCTTACTGACTTATGTCGGTGCGGTCATGGCGACCAATCTGTTTGGCAATACGGACAATCCGGAAGTGCTGCAATTGTTCGGCGACCTGCCAAGTTCCGCCTATTCACTGTTCCAGGTCATGACGATGGATGGCTGGCGATTCGAAGTCGTTCAGAAAGTCGTGGATGATGGCAATCCGTACGCGCCGCTCTTCTTCCTGATCTTCATCTTCATTGCCAGTTTCGCTGTCCTCAACTTGTTCATCGCCCTGATTGTCGACGCCCTGGCAGCTGAGCAACGCGCCGTCACGGAAGAACATCTCGAGGGCATCGAAGAAGAGATGGATGAAGAATTCAGCGATGCCGACAAGGAACGCGATGAGATCATCGAATTGTTGCACGACCTGAAACGGGAAATCGCCGAACTCAAAGCCGAAAAAGCCAAGGACGGCGCCTAGGCCGCTCTGCAATCCGCTGTCGGGCGCGAAAACAGTTGTCCCGCCAGCGGGGGAACTGGCGGGACCGTGTGGGAAGCGGAAGGAATGGGGGGACGTTCGCTTCCCAATTCTGAATTGGTCTGGGGCTTAGCCGGCTGGCAGAAGCACCGTGTCGATCACATGGATCACACCATTCGACGCGGCCACATCGGCGGCGACAACGGTTGCGCTGGAGCCGGGTGCGGTCAGAACAACACCATCTGTTCCGTCCACGCCGAGATCACCATTCAGCGTGCTCGCGGTGATTTGCTGTCCGGCTAGGTCGCCAGACTTGATCTTGGCGCCGGCAATCACGTGCAGCTTGAGGATGCCAGCAAGGGCGTCCTTATTCTCAGGCATGAGCAGGGTTTCAACGGTGCCAGCTGGCAGAGCCGCAAAGGCTTCGTCGGTCGGGGCGAAGACGGTCAGTGGGCCGTCACCTTTCAGGGCGCCGACCAGGCCAGCCGCTTCAGCAGCCGCCAGAAGCGTAGAGAAAGACCCGGCCGCAGCGGCCGTATCCACGATGTCAGCTTTGGCCTTGGTATAGCCTTCGCCCGCGATCGCGGTCGTGTAGCTCGCATCGACGCGGTGGGCATCATGCTTGGATGAACATTGCTCGGCGACAGCGGGAGCGGCGAGGAGGCTTGCAGAGATCAAAAGAGTAGCGAGTTTCACGAAGAAATCTCCATGTAAATTACGACCCGAACCATATCGGTGTCATATTTACTACGATATCGAATATAAAATAGATTTTGAAATGACTCGATTTTAATGAATCGATTTTTGCGACCTTAACGCGCGTGTCAGTATCGCTTATTCACAGGCGGGCCCAATACGCGCTATAGGTGTGCTCATGTCTCTCTGGCAGCGACTTATTGATAGCGGCAAGCGCTTGTTCGACGTGGATGTGGTTGATGACCCCGTCCCGGCCGATCTCGAATGCGCGCCAGATCCGAACGATGTGGGCTTCACCGCCGCAGTTGTGGGGCTTGGCGCAAAAATGGCCAAGGCAGATGGCCGCGTCACAGATGATGAAATCATGGTCTTCTCACGCGTGTTCCAGACTGCACCGAAAGATGCCGCCGCTGTCCGCCGCGTGTTCAATCTCGCGCAGCAAACGGTCAAAGGCTATGAATCCTATGCCCGCAAGATTGGCCGTAAATACGCGGCCCGGCCGTGTTTGCTGGAAGGCGTACTGGATGGTTTGTTCATGATCGCAACCGCCGATGGTGTGGTCACCGAAGACGAGCTCAATTATCTGCAGACTGTCTCGGAAGCTTTTGGATTCACTGACGCGATATTCCGCCGGATCAAAGCTGGTCATATGGGACCGGATCGCGACGATCCTTATCACATTCTCGGCGTCGCCCATGATGCCGAATTCGAGGAAATTCGTCGCATTTATCGCCGGCTGATGGCTGACAATCACCCTGATCGCGTGATCCAGAACGGCGCTCCGCGCGAGTTTGAATCCGCGGCGCATGAGAAAGCTGCCACCATAACGGGCGCTTATGCGCGCATTCGCGCCGAACGCGGTCTGATCGCGGTGAATTGATGATCGGTCACAATCTAGGCGTTGACGGCACCAGACTTGCACGCCATCTATTGTGTATACGAGGACATTATGACCGCTACACACACCGCCCCACTTGGCTTTCCTGAAAACCTTTTCGCGCTGATGCGTCGAATCGGGAACCTGTTTGCCAAGGGCGTCCTGGCGGCGGCGATCATCTTTATGGCCGGTTTGATCGCGGTTGCGACCGCAGCGGCAGGTCTGGCGCTGGCCGCCTTTGCTTTGTTCCTGCGTCTGTCCGGCTCAAATGGCCGCGTTCAGAATCCGCAATATGAAGAGCGGGCGGACAATGGCACGGTGACGCTGGAAGCGAAGAAAACACCGCGCGGCTGGACCGTCGAATAGACGCCTAAGCGGCCTTTTCTTTGTCAGGCATCCCTTCGATGAACAGAGTCTGCGTCGGATAGGCAAATTCGAGCCCGTGATCCTGCAAACCCCGAAACAGGGCCAACAGCACGCGTGACCGCGCCGCCATGGCGCGATTGAAGTCTGGCTGCAAGGAATAGAAAACCAGATCATAGTCGAGTGAACTCGGTCCGAAAGCAGACATGCCACAGCGATCGAACTCGACAGCCGGGACATCCTTGACGATCTCCGCGACGATTTCAGGGACTTTCTCAGCCAGGTCCGGGGCGGTCTGATAGATGACGCCAAACACCGTTTCGATGCGCCGACGCGCCATGCGCTCCATATTGTGGATCTCGTAATCGAGCAGATTGGTGTTGGAGATAATCATCTGCTCGCCAGACTTGGCGCGAACCCGCGTGGTCTTCAGACCGATATCCTCAATAATCCCCCAGCTCTCGCCATAGCGGACCGTATCGCCAACCTGAAACGGCTTGTCGATGACGATGGAGAGCGATGAAAACAGATCGCGGAACACGCCCTGGGCGGCAATACCAATGGCGATACCACCAATACCGAGACCAGCCAGAAGCGCGGTGACATCCGCCCCGACGTTGTCGAGGATGAGCAGCAGCGCCACCGACCAGACGGCAACACTGATAAACCACTTGATGATGTTGAAGGCCGAGGCCAAGGCACGCGCATCGCCGCTCGACCGCGCCACGTTTCGGCGAATGAAGGAAACTGCGAATTCCTGCACCCATTCCGCGATTTGCAGGATGGCGGCCAGAACGAAGAAGATCTTCACGATCACCGACACGGCATTTGGCAGACCCAGCATGGCGTCGGTCAGCGCGAAGGCGATCATGATCATGAAATAGGTGTGGAAGCGTTTGACGACGCGATGCAGCAAGGCGGTGAAAGAATAATCATCACCGCGTGGCAATTGCACGATGCCTTTCAGGATCGCCCAGCGCGCCAGCCATTGTGCCGTGGTGAAGGCAATGACAAGGCCAAGCGCGATCAAAGCGGTCAGCTCACCAGACCCAATCCAGCTGACAAACTCGGTCGCCGCTTCGGTTGCCTGCGCCGTGGTTTCGGTAATCGCCTCAATGGGATCCGCTGTCGGATCCGACGATGGTGGCACCAAATCCTCCTGCAGGCGTCGCCAGGGTGCGCCCAAAATCCAATCTCCGAAACTCATGTTTCGACCTCTTAATCCTGCCTCAGGAGCGCCGCCGCCGCTTCAATCACGCGCAGCGTTTCATCCCACAGATCGAGAGAGGCTAACTCAGATTGGTGAAAAAACCGTGCCTCTGCCGCGTCATCGCCAGCAACCGGCATTCCAGCGACCCAACGCGCCGCATAATCGACCAGAACATAATGGCGTGTGATCAGGTCACCAGCGCGATTGTTGAAGATCGCGTCGACGACATCAACCAGGCCGACAATCTCTGCCTCGACCGCTGTTTCCTCGCGCAATTCCCGCAGTGCAGCGGCCTGAACCGGTTCACCCGGCTCAATCCGCCCCCCTGGCAGAGACCACTCGCCCCTTCGGGGCGGTGTGCCGCGGCGGATCAGCAGGACCTCCTCGCCGCGCAAACAGACGACACCGACGGCCGGAACCGGGCGCAAATCGTCCACAGGTCTTGCAGAATCGCTCATGGCAAACAGATTGCACGGAATGTCTTGAAGACCTCGTAAACACTTTGTGCCAAAGCAACGGGCGCCAATTGGAAAGACCGCCATGCCGAAGATCAAGGATCGATCGATCAGTCTCGCCCTGCAGGGCGGCGGCGCGCATGGTGCGTTCACCTGGGGCGTGCTCGATCGGCTGATTGAAGAGCCCGGGCTGAACATCAAGGCGATTACCGCCACCTCTGCTGGCGCGGCCAATGCCGTCGCCTTTGCGGCCGGGCTTGCAGAAGGCGGAGATGAAGGCGCAAAAGCCGGGCTGGAGCGACTTTGGCGCACCGTATCGCAAAAAGGCGCGCCATTCTCGGCGTTTTCCTGGTCGAACTCGCCTTTCTCGGCCTTGCCTTATGGTCCAATCCATCTCGCCATGGCCTTTACCAGCATTGCCAGTCCGTATGAGTTTAATCCGTTCGACATCAATCCGTTGCGCGATGCGCTGGATGAAGCCGTGGATTTTGACGCGGTTCATGCCGCCCCGATCGATCTCTTCCTGTCGGCGACCAATGTCGAAACCGGCCGGGTGAAAGTCTTTCAGGACGGCGAAATTTCGCGCGATGCGGTCCTCGCCTCGGCCTGTCTGCCGCAAACGTTTCGGGCCGTGGAGATTGATGGCAATGCCTATTGGGATGGCGGCTATATGGGCAATCCGAGCCTGTTTCCGCTGATCTATGCCAAGGCGCCACGCGATGTTCTGCTGGTCCTGCTCAACCCGATTTCGCGACTCGGTGTGCCGCGCCGCGTGCCGGAAATCATGGATCGGCTGAACGAAATCAGCTTCAACGCATCGCTGATCGGAGAGTTGCGGGCCATCGCCTTTGTCCAGAAACTGCTCGATGATGGCATGGTGAAAGAATCGCTGATGAAAAAGTATCGCCGCTTGAATGTGCACGCCGTGCGCGGTGGGCAGGTGTTGCAGGACCTCTCGCTGCAAACCAAATATGATACCAGCTGGAGCTTCCTCACCGATTTGCGCGACAAGGGGCGCGCGGAAGCGGAGCGCTGGCTCGGCAGCTGCGCGCATTATATCGGCACGGGCGAATCGAGCCTGGATCTCCGCAAGGAATTTCTCGAGGCCTAGTCCGCGCTCAGGAACCAGAACCGGGCCGCGGCGATTTCCCGCTCAGCCAGTAGCGTCCAATCTGCGAAGTCGAGCGTTTCGTCGGCCGCGGTTTCAACAATGACGAGGGCCGTCTCCGCGAGCCATCCCCCGCGCCGCAAACTGTCCAGACAAGGTACAACCAGATCCTTGTGATAAGGTGGGTCAAGGAAAGCGATCTCAAAAGGCGCTCCCAGTCCGCTCGGTATGTCGCCCAGGTCGACC
>JBCCZH010000211.1:0-5768 GCA_039188075.1 Pseudomonadota bacterium | reverse complement strand
GGCGTCTCCGATATCGGCAAGTTCGGGTTTCGGGCGCAGAAAGATCAGTCCAGTGATCAGCGCGACAAAGCAGACGGGCCCGAACACGCCCATTTGATCGCCGATGAATTCCGGGAAGTGATCGAGATTGAAAAGATCCCCGCCGAGATTGGCATTGTCGACAGTGTGGCTAACGGTTTGGAATTCGTTCGCCGCATTCCAGATGAGATGTGGCGCGAACACGATCGCTGAGGTGACGATAAAGACGGCACCTCGTGCACTCAGAATGGCGGCGCGAGTTGGTTTGTCGAACAAACTGGTCAGCGCCACCCCGATCGCGAAATAGAGCATCGCATATTTCGACAGAAACCCGGCCCCGATGGCGAGGCCAAGCAAAACCGTCCCACCCCAGCCAAGATCGTTTTCACGAAGCCGCCAGAACAGATACAGCGCCAGACTCCAGAATGGAAAGAGGACGCCGTCTGTCGAGATAACCCCCGACGACAAAATGATGCCGGGCATCAAATGATAGGTCACGGTTGTGAACAGCCCCGCCAGGCTGCCAAACATGCGCCGAGACAACAGGAACAGAAACACCGATGCAATCGCATGAAAGATCGGGGCAAAGAATCGGATGGCCCATTCAGAATCACCCAGAAGACCCGCCGAAGCGTGGATCATCCAGGCGATCATGGGCGGTTTTGAATAATACCCCCATTCCAGCGAATCGCCCCAGCGCCAATATTGCGCCTCGTCCGCATAGAGCTCCAGCGGAGACACAGTTATCAGTACGATTCGTACGGCCAGGAGGCCTGCAATTACTGCGATTGCAAGTCTGCCATATCGGTCTGTTGCGGAAGAATCAGTGACCATAATCTTCCCTTACGCGCCTTGTCTGAGGACATAAACCCTTCGGCGCATGTGTGGCTTATTTGCAATGCCAACCAATTGAGTCATTGGTTACACAGAACTCTAACATGACTGTCACATTTCTGTAATCCGCAAGATCTAATGCCTCGCGCAGTAGTGTATTCGGGTCATCCTGCCCGGCCTGCTTAGTGGCAATTTGAGGGGAAACTCATGTCCAATTGGAAACTCCTATCCGGAGTGGCCGCCGCCTCGATCATGACCGCAGCGATTGTCGCTCCGGCAGAGGCTCAGGTCACAACATCTGAAATTCGCGGTTCTGTTAGCAGTGACTCTGGCGCCGTTGTTGCTGACGCGTCTGTTTCGATCACCGATACAGCGACCGGTCTGACGCGCTCGACGACGACCAGTGCGACGGGGGCCTATGCCATCCGTAACCTGCCGATTTCGTCTTCTTATCAAGTGACCGTGTCGGCCACTGGCTTGCAAAGCCAGCAAGTCGATAATGTGCCGCTGGTTCTTGGCGACACAACCAATCTCGACTTTACGCTGACATCGGACGCTGATCGCACACTGGACACAATCGTTGTGACCGCGTCTGCCACAGATCTCATTCAGACGGCCGTTGGCCCAAACGCCACCTTTGGTCTGGAAACACTTCAGAGTGCGCCGACGATCAACCGGAACATCACCGATGTCCTGCGGATTGACCCTCGGATCTACGTTGATGAGAGCCGCGGCGACATCAACCCGGTTCAATGTGGTGGTAAGAACCCTCGATTCAACTCGCTGACACTGGATGGTGTTCGCCTGAATGATGGTTTCGGCCTTAACTCGAACGGTTATCCAACCGAGCGTCAGCCTTTCCCATTCGATGCGATTGAGCAGGTCGCGGTTGAACTGTCGCCTTTCGATGTTGAATATGGCGGCTTCACGGCTTGTAACATCAACGCCGTCACCAAGTCCGGTACCAATGAGTTCCACGGGTCTGCATTCTTCGATTATGCATCCGACGATTTCCAGGGCGATTCTCTGGAAGGCAGCAGCATTCAGGCAAACCCGTTCGACGAATATCGTTATGGCGCGCAGATCGCCGGCCCGATTGTCAAAGACAAGCTGTTCTTCTCTGTCGCTTACGAGAAGCTCGAAGGGGCGAACACTTTTGACCGCGGTCCAATCGGATCAGGCGCGATCAATGAAGTGAACATCACGCAAGAAGAGCTCGACGAGATCGCTCGCATCGCGCGCGACATTTATGGTTATGATCCAGGTGGAATTCCAACCAGCTTCGACAATGAAGACGAGAAAATCCTCGTCAAGCTGGACTGGAACATCAACAACCAGCATCGTGCGGCCTTCACCTATAACTATAATGACGGCTTCAACATCACGCAGTCTGATGGCGACCTGGATGAGTTTGAATTCTCCAACCACTTGTATGAGCGTGGCGCTGAGCTGAACCAGTATGTTGGTTTCCTCTACAGCGACTGGACAGACAATTTCTCAACCGAACTTCGTCTTGGCTATGTTGACCTCGAGAACCGCCAGAATTCTGTCGGTGGCACAGACTTCGGTGAGATCACGATCGAAACCGATGATGTCGATGTGTACATTGGCGGCGACGACTCGCGTCAATCCAACGAACTGAATTACAGCATCCTGAACATGGCGTTCAAAGGATTCTACCAGCTCAATGATCATGCCATCACATTTGGTTATGAGCGTGAAGAACTGGATATTTTCAACCTGTTCATCCAGCACACCGAAACTGAAATTGACTTTGACAGAAACCCACCTGTGGCCGATCCGACCGACACGCGTGATCCTGCCATTGTCAATTTTGAACTCGGTCTCGCAGACAATGTGAACTACAACAATGCGCCTTCCGGCAATCCACGTGATGCCGCAGCGGATTGGGGTTACGCTGTAAACACCGCATACCTTCAGGACGAGTTTGATATTGGCAGCAATGTCAGCGTCATTCTGGGCCTGCGCTACGACTGGTGGGAAACCGATGATGAGCCGGTGACCAATCCTGACTTCCTGGCTGATTACGGATTTTCCAACGGTCAGACTCTGGATGGTGAAGGCCTGTTGCAGCCGCGCTTCGCTTTCACTTGGGACGCCAAGGAAAACCTCACCGTCCGCGGTGGCTTTGGCCTTTATTCCGGTGGTGACCCGAACGTCTGGTTGTCGAACAATTACTCCAACAACAATGTCCTGCAATTCGGCCAGGACGGCGGCGGCTTCGGGCTGGAAAATGGCGCGACGTCTCTGTTCGACATTGACTACACAGCATGTGAAGACGGGGTTCCTGTCGGACCAGGTTGGTGTGTCCCAACCGTGTTGGCCGACGCCGTTGCAGGTGGCGAAGGTTCGAACTTCGAGATCAACTTCCTTGACCCCGATTTCGAGATCCCATCTGAGTGGAAGTACGCCATTGGCGCGACCTGGTATCCACAGATCAACGTCAACAACTTCCTCGGCGGTGAGTATGCGGTGAATGCCGATCTTCTATATTCGAAGAGCGACAATTCCGCGATGGTGCTTCGTGCAGATCTGGTTGAATCCGGGTTCAATGATCAAGGCATCGTCACGTTCGATAGCGTCCGTGAAGGGGCCTTCGTTCTGACCAATTCGAATGTCGGCAACGAGTCGCTTACGGCTTCGTTCAGCGTCGCCAAAGATTATGGCAACGGGTTCGACTGGTCGTTCGGTTATTCGTACAATGACGCGAAAGATGTTCAGCCAATGACGTCTTCCGTCGCATTCTCGAACTACAATAACCGCGCCTATACCAGCCCGCAGGAAGATGTTCTGTCGACATCAGACTATAATATCACGCACCGTTTCACGGCGCTTGCGAACTATGAGCGTGAATTCTTCGAAGGCTATGCTTCGACGGTTTCAGCTTTCGCAACGGCTCGGTCTGGACAACCTTACTCACTGATCCGGAATGACCAGGGATCTGGCGCGTTCGGCTTCACGCCATTCGTCGATCCGGTGGGCATTTTGATCCCGGGTGCAGAACGCAACGCTGAAGAAGGCTCCTGGTTCAGCAAAGTGGATGTCCGCTTTGAACAGGAATTCCCAGGTATTCGTCCGCAGGATCGTTCGTCAGCATTTATCGTTGTTGATAACCTCACCAACCTGATCAATGACGAATGGGGCATCCTGCGTGTGCCGGACTTCCCACCAACCGTTGAAGCTGACCCGGCAACCGGTCTGGCGACCCAGCCAGCTGAATCCCGGATTGGTGACGCGTCATTGTGGGAAATTCGTTTCGGTGTCCGTTACGAATTCTAATTTGGTCACATGACCTGATGAGAAAGGGCGGTGCAGAAGGCACCGCCCTTTTTCTTTGAGCTTTTGCCGCACATGTGGCAATGCCGCGGCGATGTCGAACCCAAACCTGTTCCTGCCACCAGAATGGGCGCCTCAGTCTGCGGTCTGGGTCGGCTGGCCACACCTGCGCGGCGAATGGGGAACGGCGTTTGACGCCGCGCGCGGGGAGATTGCCGCGTTCGTGCGAGCTTTGAGCAAGGTCACACCCGTTCGTATTGCTTGCGGTTCACGCGAAGCCTTTGGCAGTGCCTGGTTCGCACTGGAAAGCCAAATCAAGACTAAGCGTGTCAGCCTGCATACTTTGCCCGCGGGCGACATTTGGCTTCGCGACACGGGACCGATTATCGCGCTTCAGGGTGAACGGACCGTCGCACTGGGCTTTGGGTTTAACGGCTGGGGTGGAAAATACCTAATGCCAGGCGATACAATGACCGCGGGTGGCATTGCCAGCGTCGAAAGCTTGATGCGGCAATCACACGATTTCATCCTCGAAGGCGGCGCAATAGATGTGGACGGCGCGGGTCGTTTGCTGACAACGAAACAATGCCTGCTCAATCCCAATCGCAATCCGGGCTGGACGCAAACAGTGGCAGAACGCGAGCTCAAGCAAGCCTTTGCGATTGAACAAGTGATCTGGCTTGGTGACGGACTGCACAATGATCACACGGATGGTCATATCGATAATATTGCCCGCTTTATCGGACCCGGACGTGTCTTGTGCCAGTCCTCATCAGGTCATGATGACCCCAATGCAGAGACCTATGCGGCGATTCAATCCGATCTTCGCGCGGCGGGCCTGGAGACGATCACGATTCCGTCTCCTGGCCGGATCGAAGACACTGATGGGGCGAGTGTGCCAGCGAGCCACCTCAATTTCCTGATCAGCAACGGTCACATCTATATGCCGGTCTATGAAGATATCTATTCACATCGGGCGCTCGCCGCTATCAAAGCCGCGATGCCAGACTATGAAGTTATCGGCCTGGCCGCCCGCAACATCTTGGCTGGCGGAGGGGCCTTTCACTGTATGACCCAGCAAGTGCCGACACAGATGGAGGAAAGCGTATGAGCCGAGAGGTCACGGTTGCGGCGTTGCAATTGGCGTTCACCAAAGCCAGTCCTGATACCAATATCTCCCGTGTCGCAGAGTTTGCGCGACGCGCTGCGGATGCGGGCGCCGACATCATCCTGCCGCCTGAATTGTTCAGCGACCATTATTTCTGCAAGACACAGAATGAGATCCATTTCGCGACCGCTCATCCGTGGCGCGAACATCCGGCCGTCCTTGCCATGCAGGATGTGGCTCGAGATCTGTCTGTCGTTATCCCGGTCTCGATCTTCGAGAAACAGGGTCCTGAATATTTCAACTCCGTGGTGATGGTGGATGCCGATGGCGCACTGCTGGGCGTGTATCGCAAGAGCCACATTCCCGACGGGCCCGGCTACCAGGAGAAATTCTATTTCCGTCCGGGCGATACCGGCTTTCGTGTCTGGGACACGAAGAAAGGACGTGTCGGGGTTGGAATATGCTGGGATCAGTGGTTTCCGGAAGCCGCCCGCGCCATGGCGTTGCTGGG
>JBCCZH010000210.1:0-5778 GCA_039188075.1 Pseudomonadota bacterium | reverse complement strand
GCGCGAGATCACGAAGCTGCCGCGCCTCGCCCGGTCCCGTCGCACCGGTGACGAGCATCAGACCTGACCAGCCTGATTCGCCTTTCAAGCGCGCCATCATAGGCGCCAGGCTTTCCACCACGCGGGCATAGAGCGGCGCGCCCTCCAGGCTTTTGGCCTGATAATCGGCGCTGCCCGGATTGCTGGTGCGGGCAAGCACAATCACGCCTTTCCCCGTCTCCTCCGCAGTACGCACATGCGGCTCAAGCGTGTCGAGCCCCATATATGGATTGACGGTCAGGGCGTCGCAGTGAAACGGCGCGTCCTTGGCCAGGTAGGCGACCGCATAGCCTTCCGCCGTAGACCCGATATCGCCGCGCTTGGCATCCATCAGGACCAGCAAATCATGATCGCGGGCGGCGGCGCAGACACTGGCGAGGGCGCGCATGCCTTGCCAGCCATGGCGTTCAAACAAGCCAGCCTGTGGTTTCACAATCCCGGTTCGTCCCGCCGCGGCTTTCACCACAGCGATGCCCCAGGCTTCGAGTCCTTCAGGCGTGTCGCCGCCAAACAGGTCAGGAATTCGCCCAGCATGCGGATCGATGCCAACACAAAGCGGGCCATACGTTCGGGTGGCGTGAATCAGGCGGTCGGCAAATTTCAAAGTCTATTCATCCACGCTGCAGGCGACTTTCACCACTTGCAGATTGCGCCGGGCAATGTCGGCCTTCTCGCCATAGGAATCTGTAGAGAATTCGCTCGAGCGGCCGCCCAACGCGTCGGCGCCGGTGGCCTTGATGAATTCCGCCACGGCTTCCGGGGCGGCCGTATAGATACGGCCTCGACGCGCGCTTTCGGCAACGATGACGCCGCGCACATTGCCATTCTCGTCATAAACCGGACCCCCACTCAGGCCACCGAGTGAGCCCATCAATCCGCGGGTCCGGCCGGTTTCCGCCCAGGCCAGAACCGATTCGCTATTGCTGCGACGGCCCCGGGAAATCAGATTGGAGCGGGAGAGCAGGCGCGAGGCGGCCTCGCCGGGTCGGCCTTGCGGATAGCCGACATGGAAGCCATAGGCGCCGAGGCGTAAATCATCATCCGTATTGATCGGCGCCGGATTTGGACTCGAATCGGTTTCAATCAGCGCGAGATCAAATTCTTCAGAGACAATGACGCGCGCGGCCGGCGCATATTGCCCTGGCGCGACCAGAAGCGCGATCTCATTGCAGCCATCCACAACATGGCGCGCGGTCAGCCATTGCCCCTCACCATTGATGGCAAACGCTGTCCCGACGCCGCTTTTTGGCGCGGTGACCTGAACCAGGACCCGCTCATCAAACGCAGATGGCGGCGGCAGCATGGCGCCTTCCTGCTCAATCGCTTCCGGCGGGGGCGGTGGGGCATCATCGGTTTCGCCAGAGAAGACGACCCAGAGCACAACGCCCAGGACCAGTGCATAGACAACCCAATCCGGTATCCATCTCATCACAGATTGCGGCTCCTCTATACGCGTCCCAGATTTGGATCCCACAAGCCAGCGGCCAGCAGCATGGCGACGGAAACCTTGGCGGCGATCAATACAATCGCGGCGCCGGCCTCATCATTTTGAATTCTTGCCGGAATGTCGCGCAGGATCATGTCGATAATGCGGTAGGTCAGCAATTGCAGCAGCAGCGCGACCGAGCCCCAGAGCAACAGGTCGACCAGGGTCAGGCTGGAGGCCAGACAGGACGCGATCGGGATGGCCAGGCCGGCAATCGCGCCTGCCAGTGCCAGGCCAGCGGCGCCATTGCCGCCGCGGACCAGAGCCAGTTCTTTCCACGGGGTGAGCAGGATATAAATCGTGCTGGCGACCAGTAACAGGATGCCTGCTGTGCCTGTCATCAACAGAAAATCTGGAAAGCCCTGGCGGAAGGATTCGAACGTGGCCGTCATATTTTTTCATCTCGCCTGTTAACCGACTTGCATTTGCTCTAACCAAGCCCGGTGCTGCACTCAAGATGAAAGGACGCAAAATGCTCAAGGGAAAGACCGCTCTGGTGACTGGATCGACCAGCGGGATCGGATTGGGAATTGCAAAAGCCTTGGCGGAACAAGGCGCTGATGTGGTGTTGAGCGGCCTGGCCACAGAGGATGAAGCCGAGGCGCTGAAACAGGAAATTTCTGACACTTATGGCGTCAAAGCCGGGTTTTCCGGGGCGAATCTGACCGATCCAGACGCGATTGAAGGTCTGATGGGCTATATCGCTCGCGATTTTGGCGGCGCGGATATCCTGGTCAACAATGCCGGCGTGCAGCATGTCTCCCCCATCGAAGAGTTTCCGGTCTCCCGCTGGGATCTGATCATCGCCCTGAATCTATCGGCGGCGTTTCACACGACGCGCATGGCGATTACCGGCATGAAGGAGAAAGGCTGGGGGCGAATCATCAATACCGCCTCCGCCCATGCGCTGGTCGCATCGCCTTACAAATCTGCCTATGTCGCCGCCAAGCATGGTATTGCCGGTTTGACCAAAGTCGTCGCGCTGGAAGGCGCTGAACATGGCGTGCGCTGTAACGCGATCTGCCCCGGCTATGTCTATACCCCGCTGGTTGAAGGGCAGGTGGCCGATACCGCCAAAGCCCGTGGAATCAGCGAAGACGCGGTCAAACGCGACGTCCTTCTGGCGGCGCAGCCGACCAAGGAATTCGTCACCACAGAGCAGATTGGCGCCTTTTCCGTCTTCCTGTGCTCGCCCGGCGGGGACGCCATAAACGGGGCGATTCTCAGCATGGATGGGGGCTGGGTGGCGCAATAGGGGTGCGACAACTGCGTTTTGCCGACGAAATGACCGCTCAGCTTATTGATCAAATTTCGGTAATCCGCTAGCGGTCCCTGCATGCGGCGTTAGCCGGGCAATCTCTGGAGCCGACATGACACTTGCCGGTTATGAAATTTTCGCCCTGATTGGTTTCTTTTTCGCCGCTTATGCCGTTATCGCCAATGACTCGATCCAGACGCTGGGCACCTTTCTCGCGTCGAATTCGCATCGCCCCTGGTGGCTGCTCTGGCTGTTCGCGGCGGGCATCATGGTCGCGGCGCTGCTTTACCAGCTATTCTTTGGCGGCGGCGACATTGCCGATGGCAAGCTGAACAAGATTCCCTTCCCGGAAGACGGGATTCAATGGTGGCATGCCTTGCCGCCGCTCGTCCTGCTCTTCCTGACGCGGTTCGGGATCCCGGTCTCGACAACTTTCCTGGTTTTGACCGTTTTCGCCCTGTCCGGCGGCGGCGCCACTGAAGGCGTGATGAGCTCTATGCTGATCAAGTCGCTGACCGGCTATATTGTGGCATTCGCCGCGGGTGCTGTGGTCTGGCTGCTCATTTCCCGCATGTGGGAAGTCTGGGTCGGTCGGACCCGTGATGATGGCGAGCGGTTGCACCCGATGTGGACGGTTTTCCAGTGGGGGACGACCGGCTTCCTGTGGTGGACCTGGCTGTTGCAGGACTTTGCCAATATCTTCGTCTTCATGCCGCGCGAGCCGGTTTTTGACGATAACGGTGTCATCACAATGATGGTGTTCAAGCCGGAAGTGATTATTGGCGGCGCCATTCTGATGGCCGCCATGATGGCCTATATCTTCAAGACACGCGGCGGTGAAATCCAGAAAATCGTGCTGTCCAAGACGCACACCACGGACATTCGCGCGGCCACAATTGTCGACCTGATCTACGCCATCGTCCTGTTCTATTTCAAGGAATTGAATGATGTGCCGATGAGCACGACTTGGGTCTTCCTCGGCTTGCTGGCCGGTCGCGAAATGGCGATTTCCTTCGTGACGGCCCTGCGCGAACGCGGGGCGGCGCTGATGGATGCCAGTTCCGATGCCGGGCGGGCGCTGATCGGCCTCGTGATCAGCGTCATTCTGGCCGTCGGCATGCCCTGGGCCGCAACCGGGCAGATGCCGACTTTCTAAAAAATTCAGCTTATCAGCGATGCTCGAACGGATCGCGCATCAGGATGACATCTTCGCGCTCTGGTGAAGTGGAGACCAGCGCGCAAGGCTTGCCAACGAGTTCTTCCAGACGGCGGACATATTTCACCGCCTCGGCTGGCAAGTCATTCCAGGACCGGGCGCCGCGGGTCGATCCGCTCCAGCCTGGCATGGTTTCGTAGACCGGTTCGACCGCTTCCTGTGCCGCCGCTGTCGCCGGCAGATAATCGAGCTGCGCATCGCCGAGGCGATAGCCCGTGCAGACTTTGATCTCTTCCATACCGTCGAGCACATCCAGCTTGGTCAGCGCCAGGCCATCAACGCCTGAAACCGCACAGGCCTGACGCACCATGACGGCATCAAACCAGCCACAGCGCCGCGCCCGACCGGTCACTGTGCCGAATTCATGTCCGCGTTCGCCCAGGCCCTGTCCGATCTCATCGAACAGCTCGGTCGGAAATGGTCCTGTGCCGACCCGGGTCGTGTAAGCTTTCGCCAGGCCGAGAACATAACTGACCGCACGCGGCCCCAGACCCGTTCCGGCCGCCGCCTGGCCAGACACCACGTTTGACGAGGTGACGAATGGATAGGTGCCGTGGTCAACATCGAGCATTACGCCTTGCGCGCCTTCGAACAGAATTCGGCGGCCCAGTTTCTGACTTTCGCCCAGCACTTTCCAGGCGGGTCCGGCAAAGGCGAGCACTTTCGGGGCGATCTCCAAAAGCTCGGCTTTCAGCGCTTGTGCGTCCGGGGCGTCGAGCCCAAGGCCCGTGCGCAAGGGCGCGTGGTGGGCGATCAGACGTTCGAGTTTCTGGTCCAGCGCTGCTTCATCGGCGAGGTCGGCAACCCGGATGGCGCGGCGGCCGACCTTGTCTTCATAGGCCGGACCAATACCGCGCTTGGTCGTGCCGATCTTGGCCTTGTCGCTGGCGGCACCTTCGCGGGCCGCATCGAGATCGCGGTGCCAGGGCAGGATCAGACAAGCCGTCTCGGCCAGCAGCAAATCATCTGGCGTCAGGGTGATGCCAGCCTTTTCCATGTTTTCGAGTTCCGACAGCAATTGCCAGGGATCGACCACGACACCGTTGCCGATGACGGATAGTTTGCCCCCGCGCACCACGCCTGAGGGCAGCAGGTTGAGCTTGTAGGTGGTGCCATCAATCACCAGCGTGTGTCCGGCATTATGCCCGCCCTGGAACCGGGCTACGACATCTGCGCGATGCGACAGCCAATCCACAATCTTGCCCTTGCCTTCATCGCCCCATTGGGCGCCGACAACCACAACACCAGCCATGTCTGAAACTCCTAAATCAGGACCCGCGCCAATGACGGCGATTGGACCAAAAAAGCAAGGCCCTGACTGGTCAAAATGGGCGGCAAATTCGGTAAAATTCGATCAATTGGCTTATCCGTATCCGAACAGAGTTTTGGTAAACGCGTTTGGATGAGGGCGAAAAATCAACAATTGCGCGTCGTTTCGCTACGGCTCGGCGCGGCCTGTTTGGGCATGGGCCTGGCGCAACCTGTTGCGGCAGACACGATTGATCGCCCGCATTTTAATGTTGATGGAGTCGCCATTGTCTGGGCCGCGGATTCCGCTGGCACAACGCCGATTGTATCCGACTTCGTGATTGGCAGCGGCGGCACCAGTACAGACCTGATCGGCACGGATGTGCACACCGTGGTCACGGGCACCCTGGACGCGCTGGACGAGTCCTTCGCGGATGGCACGGGCGCGACACTCCGCATTCAGAACATTCCCGGCAGCGGCAACCAGACCACCCGGCAGGGTGACCGGTTCACGTCTTCGGCAGACGTGCT
>JBCCZH010000209.1:0-5779 GCA_039188075.1 Pseudomonadota bacterium | reverse complement strand
GCTGGTTCTGGCCGATCGAGGCGAGGTCGATCTGCACGCGCCGGTCGGCACTTATTGGCCGGAATTCAATGCTGCCGGCAAAGACAAGGTCGAGGTCCGTCATTTCCTGTCACATATGGCCGGTCTGTCCGGCATGGACACGCCGGTTGAGGGCGACGCCTTATATGACTGGGACTGGATGGTGGGCGAACTTGCCGCCCAAGCGCCCTGGTGGGAGCCCGGCACTGCATCCGGATATCATGCCCTGACCCAGGGCCATTTGATCGGTGAAGTGGTGCGCCGTGTCACCGGCCAGTCGATCGGCGCCTTTTTCGCGCAGGAAATTGCCGGACCGCTACAGGCAGACTTCCATATCGGCACGCCAGATGATTTGGCGGGGCGTGTCTCACCCCTGGAACCGCCTGCCAGCAGCGTCGTGCCGGCGGATGATGGGTCGGTCGCCTCAAGGACGTTCAAGAACCCGCCGGTTGATGCGACCCAGGCGATGGATCCCAATTGGCGCCGCGCGGAAATCCCGGCCGCCAATGGTCATGGCAATGCTCGCAGCATTGTTCGGGCGCAAACGCCAATGGCGAATGGCGGCGAAGCCTTCGGCAAACGCATCCTGTCTGAAGCCGGTGTGCGCTGCGTGTTTGAGCAGCAATCCAGCGGCCTGGATCTGGTGCTCGGCATCCCAGTCAATTTCGGCATGGGCTATGGCATCAATAACCCGCTTCTGCCGATCGGACCGAACAAGCATATTGCGTTTTGGGGTGGATATGGCGGCTCCATCGTCCTGATCGATCAGGATGCGCGCCTTTGTGTGTCCTATGTGATGAACCGGATGGAGCCGGGCACGACAGGCGATGTCCGCGGCCTGTCTTTGGTCATGGCGGCTTATCAGGCACTGGCATAAATTCTGTCAGGTCACGAAACGGGGCTTGACCCTACAGCCCCGTGAGGGCGCATATGGCATGTCATCGCGAAACACAGGAGGCGATGATGACACGCTTGAAAACCTATAAAGTCAAAGACGTCGCCAGACTGTCTGGGGTCTCGATTCGCACGCTCCATTATTATGACGAGATCGGTCTGCTGACCCCGAAAGAACGGACATCCGCCGGATATCGACTCTATGATGAGAATGATCTGCTCCGCCTGCAGCAAATCCTGATCGGGCGGTCGCTCGGCCTCGCTCTGGAGGAGATTCGCAAGTCTCTGGACGAAGACGGATTCAATTATGCCCGCGCCTTGCAGAAACAGCGTGCGCTGCTGGTTCAACGCCTGGGACAGACACATAAGATGATCGCGGCCATCGACTCGGCCCTGACCAATTTGGGTGAAGGCCGCGTCACGACTGACTTCAAGGCAATTTTCGATGGCTTCGACCCAGCTGATTATGAGACCGAAACCAAAGCCCGCTGGGGCGAGACGGATGCCTATAAGGAAAGTGCGCGCCGGACCAAATCCTATAGCGATGCGGACTGGACCCTGATCAAATCAGAGCTCGACTCGATCTGGACAGATGCGGCGCAGGCGATGCGGCAAGGCGCAGCAACGGACTCCTATGTCGCGCTCGAAATTGTCGAGCGCCATCGCAAACATGTGGACCGCTGGTTCTATGATCTGAGCCCGGAAGGCCATAAAGGTCTGGCCGATATGTGGGAAGCAGATGAGCGGTTCCGCGCCAATATCGACAAGCATGGCGCCGGGCTCACCACCTGGCTTGTCGCGGCGGTACGGGCCGCTGAAGAAGCCATTTAGCCGCGCGAGGCACGTTCAGGTCTGGCCTATGCAGGACGAATTGCGCGCTTATGACGCCTAAAGCGCCGCGATGATGGCGTCGCCCATTTCGGTTGTCGACATCGACCCGCCAATATCGCCTGTCCGGGCGCCAGCTTCGAGCGCTTTGCCGACCGCGGCGAACAGTCGGTCAGCGGCCTCCGGTCGACCGAGCGACCAGCGCAGCGCCATTTCCAGAGACAGGATGGCGGCGCAAGGATTGGCCTTGCCTTGCCCGGCAATGTCCGGCGCCGAACCATGCACGGGCTCATACAGGCCCGGCTTGCCCTCATAGCTGAGCGAGGCGCTTGGCAACATACCAATCGACCCGGTCAGCATGGCCGCGGCATCCGACAGGATGTCGCCAAACAGATTGCCAGCCAGAATGACGTCAAACTGTTTCGGATCGCGCACGAGTTCCATGGCACAGGCATCTGCCAGGACGTGGCGCAGCGCGACGCCCTCGCCTTCAGCGGCGTGCAGCTCGATCACGGTCTCGCGCCAGAACTGGCCGCTTTCCATGACGTTCGACTTTTCGGTTGAGACCACCTCGCCGCGGCGCCCGCGCGCAGTGTCAAAGGCGACGCGAGCAACCCGATCAATCTCGCCTTTGGTGTAGCGCGAGGTTTCATAGCCAAAACTCTTGTCGCCAATGCCGCGCTCAAAGCCGCGCGGTTCGCCGAAATAGACACCAGAGGTGAGCTCCCGGACAATCATGATGTCGAGACCGTCGACCACTTCGCGCTTTAGGCTGGACGCATCGACCAGAGCCGGGAAACAGAACGCCGGGCGCAGATTGGCGAACGTGTCCATACCCTTGCGCAATTGCAGCAGACCCATTTCCGGCCGCAAATGGCGCTCGACACCGACCCATTTCGGGCCGCCTACGGCACCAAGCAGGACAGCATCACTGGATTTGGCGCTCACCAGCGCATCGACGGTCAGCGGTTCGCCATGCGCATCGATCGACGCGCCGCCAACCAGATCTTCCTGAAAGGTCAGATCCGGCGCCAGCACTTCAGCGACCCGGCGGGCCTGTTCCGTCACTTCCGGTCCGATCCCGTCACCGGGCAATACGAGCAAGGTCTGGCTCATGCGATCCTCTACAGCGTCAATTCAGTTTCGCGCCATAGATCAGGTTGTAGGGGACAAGTCCACTGCGACTTAAAGGGGCAAGGGCTCCGGCTCAGCCTCATACATGCGCACTTGCAGGTCTTGCGGCCCGACTTCCGCCAGGGCGGCGCGGAACACCGCCATATGCGGTTCGGCAAAATGGCTGACCAGGGCGGCCTTGTCTTTCCAGCGTTCAATGATGCGCAGCAGATTGGGATCGATCAGGTCGCGGCCATAGGCATATTCGATACAGCCGGCTTCCTCGCGGCTCGCCTTGATCATGGTTTCCATCGCCGCTATCGCCTGGTCCCAGGCGCCTTCAGGAATGCGCGCGCTGCCTTCGACAATAATCATTCAACCACCTTGATATCGAGCACCAGGGTCTCTGCCACATCTTCAGGCGAGCGCTCATACGAGAGTTTCAGTTTTGAATTGCCGGTGGCCAGGGCTTCAAACACGAACATCTGATGCCCGCCACTGCCAACGACGCCTTCCGGCGCCGGATCCGCAAAATACCCCTCGCTCAATTGATCGAGCTTGGAGGCATCAATATCCTTCAGATACCAGTAATAGCCGGTCGTCGGATTGCTATCGAGCTTGAGCTGAAGCTGGCCTTCAGGCCGCAGGGTGATGTCCGTCCCGTTGGCCGGGTCAGTAAAGGTCTGGACTGACGCCGCCCCTTCCAGACCCTGGACTTCCGGCTTGGTGTTCATGATGTCCGGGATGCAGGCGGTCAGCATAGCGGCGCCGAGAAGCGGGACGATCAAATGTTTCATCAGGCGGTCTCCAACCAGGGTGTGGCCAGCTTGCGCTGCGCTTCATAAGCGCTGATCGCATCTTCGGCCTGCAGGCTGAGGGCGATATCATCGAGCCCATTCAGCAACTTCTCGCGGCGGCCCTCATCAAACTCGAAAGTATGCTCAGCACCATCCGGCGTCGTCACGGTCCGTGTTTCTAGATCGATCTCGAACACGCTATTGCTGCCCCCGGCTTGCGCGGCGAGCGCATCACAAATCTCGACCGGCAGGGCGATGGCGAGAATGCCATTCTTGCCGCAATTATTGTAGAAGATATCCGCAAAGCTTGGCGCGATCACGCACGTAATGCCCTGATCCAGCAAAGCCCAGGGCGCATGTTCGCGCGAAGAGCCGCAGCCGAAATTCTCACCCGCAATCAGGACGCCGGCTGTCTGGTATTGCGGCTTGTTCAGCACAAAGTCGGGATTGGGCGAGCCATCGGCCAGCGTCTTCAATTCGTGGAAAAGACCTTCTGACAGACCATCGCGCTCGGTCGTCTTGAGGAATTGTTTGGGAATGATCATGTCGGTGTCGACATTGACCATCAGCTTGCCCTTATCCATCAGTGGCGCAGCGGTGGAGCGGAGTTGCGTAAACGCTTTCATGGTGAGCTTTCTAGCGCGGCGTGTGGGCGATGAACAGGGTCGGCACGCCCTGCGTGCCATTTCGAACGGTGAAGACTTCAGATCCGGGCTTCCGGCCGGTCCGGAGTTCGCTGACATCGAGGCCCGCGTCCGCAAGCCGGATCTGCGCGGCTGCAAGGTCATCCGTCTCCCAGGTCAGGCCCCAGATAAAGTCATTCGCGCTGGCCTCATGGTCTTCGCCGAGCCGGTAGATGACTTCCAAGGTCAGACCGCCGAGGCGAAAGAACAGGAACCGCGTCTTCCATTGCTCCGCCGTCCGGTCGAGCGCGAACCGCAAGCCGAGCCGGGCGCCATAGGTCGCGACCGCGCGTTCGGGATTCGGCGTATTTATGACCAGATGATCGAGCGTCGTCGCCGCGCCTGGCGCCACGGTTTCAACGGTCAGCGGCGCATCGGGCTGCAATACAAACGTCTTCACGCCCGCCATTTTGTCATCCGGAATGCGAAATCGGTTCCAGCTCCGGCTCGCGCCTGTTTCCAAGTGCGTGCTGGTGGTCTCTGAAACGTCGCTCGGCGACAGGCCGCGACGGGTCATGATGTGGTGATCGCCGCCAATATCATCACTGCGATAGACCAGAGAGGTGAGCTTGGCGCCATCCTGTGTCATCGTTCGCAGCTTGTCTGCGGTCGCGCCGTCGCCTGCCGGCCCCATCAATTCCAGGGCTGTATTGCCAAGCGCAAAGACCGCTGTGCAAACGCCATCTCCGTCCGCACGCCAGGCCGGATCGCGGCCGAGCAGAAGCGTGTAATCTGCGATCGCGGCGTCGAGGTCAGGACAGACCAGAACGAAATGGTCGAGCGCTGTAATCATGCTCTGAAACTCTCCAATTTACGCTTCTGCTCGCCCGCCGCATCGAAATTCTTCGGCGCCAGCCAGGCTTCAAAGGCGGATTTGAGGGCCGGCCAATCCTCATCCGTCATGGCGTACCAGGCGGTGTCGCGATTCTTGCCTTTGACCACCATGTCATTGCGGAACACGCCTTCATAAGCAAAGCCAAACCGGCTTGCCGCACGATGCGAGGCGGCATTGTCATTATGGCATTTCCACTCATAGCGACGATAGCCGAGCTCATCGAACAGGTGGCTTGCCATGAGATACATGGCTTCGCTGGCCGCGGGCGTGCGTTTCAGGGCGTCGCCAAACGCGACGCAGCCAATCTCGGCGCTACCATGGATTTCGCGAATGCGCATATAACTCGCCATGCCCAGCACTTTGCCATCATTGCCCTTACGGATGACAAGCGTTTCCCAACCATGATCGGCGCAGACATGATCGAGATGCTGTTCAAACGCCTGGCGCGACTCGAACGGGCCGAGCGGCATATAATCCCAGATATGTTTGACAGCCGGCGCTGCGACGGCGTCATACAGGCCGTCTCCGTGCGCGGCCCAGTCGAGCGGTTCCAGCACAACACGCTGACCCGTCAGCGGCCATTGTCCGGGACGCTCGCGGCGGGTCCAGTT
>JBCCZH010000208.1:0-5817 GCA_039188075.1 Pseudomonadota bacterium | reverse complement strand
GCTCTTGTCCGAACACGGCTTTTCCGATTTCCGCTTTCACTTTTGCGAGCGTTTCACCGGCCGCTTCAGCCTCTGCAACAATCGCTGGATTGTCCTCTGCCATGAGCACTCCATCTTCACTATCTACACCAGTCGCACTAGGTCTAGGCGACTGGTGTAGATAGTGAAGATGGAGTGCTCATGGCAGAGGACAATCCAGCGATTGTTGCAGAGGCTGAAGCGGCCGGTGAAACGCTCGCAAAAGTGAAAGCGGAAATCGGAAAAGCCGTGTTCGGACAAGAGCGCGTGATTGAATTGGCGCTCTCCGCCATACTGGCAGGCGGGCACGCGCTTTTGATCGGCGCGCCCGGTCTCGCCAAGACCAGACTGGTCGAGGCGATCGGAACCGCGCTCGGCCTCGACAATGCCCGGATCCAGTTCACGCCAGACCTGATGCCAGGTGACATTCTCGGCTCCGAAGTGCTGGACGAAGGCGCTGATGGCAGCCGCGCCTTCCGCTTCATCAAGGGACCGATTTTCACCTCGCTCCTGATGGCCGACGAAATCAACCGCGCCTCGCCGCGGACACAGTCTGCCTTGTTGCAGGCCATGCAGGAAAAGCATGTGACAGTTGCCGGTGTGCGGTATGATTTGCCAGCACCCTTCCATGTCCTCGCGACGCAAAACCCGATTGAACAGGAAGGCACCTATCCGCTGCCTGAAGCGCAGCTCGACCGGTTCCTGCTAAAGATTGATGTCTCCTATCCGGATCTCGACACCGAAAGACAGATCCTGATCAAGACGACGGGCGGCGAGGAAGAAGCGGTCAGCACGGCCATGTCGGCTCAGGATCTGATCGGTTTGCAGGCTCTGGTTCGGAAAATGCCGGTCGGTGAAAGCGTCCTGAATGCGATCCTGGCTCTGGTCCGCGATGCGCGCCCGGAGCAGAGCGAGGATGAGCGCGTCCGCCGCTTCGTCGATTGGGGGCCCAGCCCCCGCGCGGGTCAGGCCCTGATGCTGGCCTGCCGCGCCCGTGCCCTGATCCGGGGCCGACTGTCGCCGAGCCTGGAAGATGTTGAGTCGCTGGCCGAACCGTGCCTCGCCCACCGTATGGGCATGCGCTACGACCCGACCGGGGAAGCGCCGGGCCTGACGCACCTGATTGATGATCTTGTGAGAAAGGCGGCCTGATCATGCGTACCTTGTCCATTGTCACCACACTCGCCCTGGTCGCCGCTTGCAGCCAGGTCGATCCGATCCCGGAAGAAGAAAAGGCCGAGATTGATTGCCTGGCGTCGATCGCCGTCGTCGAAATCACCGATGCCATTCGCGAAGGCGCTGCCAATGGCACGGATCCGGCTGAGCTACAGAATGTAAAACCGGAGCGCATCGCCGCGGCGATTGAAAAGCTGGAAGCCAAATATTCCGGCGAAATGGACTCGGCCTATCTCGAATATGATATCAATCACCGCCTCGATAAGATTCAGGACGCGCTGAACAATCGCGACCCGGATTCCGAAGCGACCCAGATCATGAATGAGACGCTGTCGCTCGGCAAATCCTGCACGTTCGGGAGTTGAGCCAAGAGTGATTTCCCTGTCCACGCTCCGCGCTGATGCCGAAGCCCTTGCCCGCCAATTGCCCGGTCTGTCCCTACAAGCCGCTGCAGCAGATGTGATTCATCCCGGCGCGGCAGGTCGCAAGCGGGCCGGATCAGGCGAGCAATTCTGGCAGTATCGCCGCTATGCCCAGACGGATGCCGCGGACCGGATTGACTGGCGCCGCAGTGCGCGCGGGGACGAATATTTTGTCCGCGAAACTGAACTGGAAACCGCGCGCACCATCCTGACCTGGGTCGATCCGCATGCCGGGTTTGACTGGTCCAGCGATCCAGGCCGCGAGACCAAGGCGGATCGCGCCCGCATCATCCTGCTGGCCCAGGGCATCCTGTTCGCCAAACAGGGCGAACGGATTGGCCTGATCTCCGGCAGCCGGCCGCCCAGCCTCGGTAAAAACGCGCCGGACCGGCTCGCCGAAGACATGTTGCGCGCCCAGGCCGAGCAGCTTGAACCGCCGCGCGCCCAGGCTTTGGCCGTGATTGCCAGCGATTTCTATGATGGCGTCGAGGCCTGGCGCCAACGTCTGGCCCCGCTGGCCAATACCTGTCGGCATGGCATCTTGCTCGCCGTCAGCGACCCGATCGAGCATGAGTTTCCTTATACCGGCCGGACCCGGTTCAGCCGCCCGGGCAGCACGCTCGACCGCCTGTTCGGACGCGCCGAAACGGTGCGCGAAACCTATCTGGACAAGCTCGCCGCGCACGAAGCAGCGTTGACCGACCTTGCCGGTCAAATGGGGTGGGCCCTCGTCAAGCACCGCACCGATGAAAGCGCCTTGCGCGGCGCCGCCGCGGTTCAAGCCGCGCTCGAACAATTCGGGGGCAAGGCATGACGCTTGGCCCCTTCCTGTTCATGGCCCCGCTGACCTTGCTCAGCCTGATCGCGCTGCCGATCATCTGGTACATCTTGCGGGCCACACCACCGAGCCCGAAACAGGCGCAATTGCCCAGCCTGCGCTTGCTCGAAAATGTCGATCCCAAGGAAGAGACGCCATCGCGAACCCCCTGGTGGATCCTGCTTCTGCGGATCGGCGCCGCGGCGCTGGCCATTCTCGGCCTGGCGCAGCCCATCTATGCCCCGAACGCGTCCAGCAATACGGAAACCTCTGGCCCGGTCCTGGTCGTCATTGATGATGGCTGGACCAGTGCCCAGCGCTGGGGCGAATTGCGCTCTGCCGCTCTGTCCGCGCTGGACGGCGAAGCGCGCGATACGCCGGCTCATATCCTGCTGACCGCGCCCCGGGCTTTGCCGGTTGACCCGAATGAACGGCTTGACCGCGCAGCCTTCGAGGCGCGCGTCAGATCCCTGCAGCCACAGGCCTGGGCTGTGGATCGCGCCGATGCGCTGGTCCGCCTGACCGAGAGCCAGTTTCGGCCCGGCCGCATCCTGTGGCTGACCGACGGACTTGATCCGGAAACCGCATCGCCCTTCGCACGGTCGCTGGCCGACCTGGCCCCGCTCTCCATCTATGCGGCCCCGGCGCGCGGCCCGGTCGCACTGACCCGGTTGACCGCCGATGCGCAGGGCGTTGGCCTGACCGCCAGCCGGCTCGAAGCGTCTGAACCGTCGGAGCATTTCGTCTCGGCCCTGACCCTGGATGGCGCCGCCCTTGCCACAGCAGAGCTGAACTTTGCCGCGGGCGAGCGCACTGCCGGCGCCAATTTCACCTTGCCGCCGGCGGCTCTGTCGCGAATTTCGCGATTTCAGGTCACCGGATCCGCGACCGCCGGCACCGTCTGGATGTGGGACAGCGCCGATCGCTCGCGCCGTGTCGGCCTGGTCAGCGGCGACAGCACCGCCCAGCCGCTCCTGTCAGACATTCATTATGTCCGCAAAGCGCTCGAACCATTCGCGACAATTTCCGAAGGCGAGCTGACTGATCTGATTGCCGAGAATCCGGATGCCATCATCCTCACCGATATTGGCCAGATTGATGCCGACGCCAGAGCCGCTGTCTCAACCTGGATCGATGAAGGCGGTGCCCTGATCCGCTTTGCCGGGCCGCGCATGGCAGGTCCGCAAGTCTCGACTCGCGGCGATGATCTGGTCCCGGCACCGCTGCGCCGCTCCTCCCGCGCAATTGGCGGCACCCTGACCTGGGAAGAGCCGCAACCGCTTGGCACTTTCCCGGACGCGTCTCCCTTTGCCGGCCTGGAAGCGCCGGAAGACATTCGCGTGCGCCAGCAAGTCCTGGCTCGACCGGGTCCTGAACTCGCCCGCCGGACCTGGGCCCGACTCGCAGATGGCAGTCCGCTGGTCACCGCTGATCGTCGCGGCGAAGGTACGCTGATCCTGTTTCATGTCACAGCCGGCCCGGACTGGTCGGACCTGCCTTATGCCGGCGTGTTCGTCGACATGCTGCGCCGCTCAATCGCCGCCGGACGCGGCGAAGCGATCAGCGATGAAGAAGGTCTATACACACCCGCCCTCACCCTGAATGGCGCCGGGCGTCTGTCGCAACCAAGCGCTGGCGCCACGCCGTTGCGCGCCGCTGATTTCGGCGCGGTGGTTCCGTCTGAAGCGCACCCGCCTGGCCTCTATCAAGGTCCCGCCGGGACACGCGCCTTGAACGTCGCGCCGGAATATTCGCCTGTCGCGATGACGGACTGGCCGCCTGCCGCCACTCTGCTCGGCGATACCGAAGCGCGGACCTTGCGGCTGGGCGGTGTCTTGCTCGGCATTGCGCTCGCCTTGCTCTGTATCGATCTGATCGTCGCATTGGCTCTGGCGGGTCGTTTGCCTCAGTTGACGCGCAGCGCTGCAGCTGGGGCGCTCGCGCTCACAACGCTGGCTTTGATCATGCCGGGCGACGCGCTGGCTCAAAGCCGTTTCGGAGCATCGCAATTTGATGAACTGGACAAGGAGATCGCCGCCGCCCTGGAAATGCGCCTTGCCTATATCGAGACCGGGGATGCCCGGACCGATCGCGCCACCAAAGCGGGACTGGAAGGCTTGAGCCTGGTCCTGTTCCGGCGCTCCAGTGTGGAGCCGGCTGCGCCACATGCCGTCAATCTCGAAACCGATGCGCTGGATGTCTATCCGGCCCTGTTCCTGTCACTGCCGGAAAACCCGGACCCGTTCAGCGAAGCGGCGGTCGCGCGTCTTAATGCCTATATGCGCAATGGCGGTGCCCTGTTCATCGACACAAGACGCGGCGGGAGTATTGGCGGCGGTAACAGTTTTGACGGCCTCGACCGCACCCTGCCCGGGCTCGACACGCCGCCTCTGTCACCCGTGCCGGACGATCATGTTCTGACCCGGTCCTATTATCTCATCCAATCCTTCCCGGGCCGCTATGAGAATCGCAATCTCTGGATTGAAGCCACCGGCGCCGCGGAAAAGACCGAGCGCCGCGGCGATGGCGTTAGCCGTCTATTTGTTGGCGATGCGGATTATCTCGCCGCCTGGGCCGTCGATGAGCGCGGACGTCCGCTCTATTCCGTCGATGGCGGCGACGTGCAGCGTGAGCTGTCCATCCGGTTTGGTGTCAATCTGATCATCTATATCCTGACCGGCAATTACAAAGAGGATCAGGTCCATATTCCAGCCTTGCTGGAACGCCTGGGTGAAGATGATGGCGTCGGTGATTTCGATGCCCAGGACGGGGTCATCCCATGATTGAAGCGACCCGTCTCACTTTCGATCCGCTGATCGGCTGGCCGCTCTTCTGGGGGCTGGCCCTCCTCTGCGCGATCAGCCTCGGCGTCTATGTTCTCGCCTTTCGCAAGGCCTGGCTGACCCGAGCCGCAGCGGCTGTGTTCGGGCTGCTGGCTTTGTCCAATCCGGCTTTTGTCGAGGAAGAGCGCGAACCCCTGCCTTCTGTCGCCGCAATTGTCGTCGACCGCTCAGACAGTATGAGCTTTGGCGCCCGCGAGACGATTGCCTCGGATGCGCTCGCCGCCCTGCAGAACGAGCTCGATGACAATCCAGCGATTGATCTCAGAATTGTCGAGGCTGAAACCCAGGGCGATGGCACCCGCCTGATCGGCGCGCTGGAAGGCCTGATGGCTGACGTTCCGCGCGATCGGATTGCCGGCGCCATTCTGATCACGGATGGCCAGGTGCATGACCTGCCCGCCAATCTGTCCCGCATTCGCGAACTGGGGCCGGTGCATGCCTTGATCACTGGCGACCCGGACGCAAGCGACCGCCGGATAACATTGGTCCAGGCGCCGAATTTCGACATTGTCGGCGATCAGGCGGAATTCATCATTCGCAT
>JBCCZH010000207.1:0-5826 GCA_039188075.1 Pseudomonadota bacterium | reverse complement strand
TGGGACGAGGCCGGGACCCGTGTCAGTCTCTATGTCCATTGCCAGACCACGCTGGTCGGTGAATGGCGCGACCGTTACCCGAATGAGCTGACCTTTGTCGGCAATCGCGAAGTCCAGATGTCAACACAGGATCCACTTCCACGCGCGGCGCTGCAGCACTGTATCGCCATGGCGCTGACCTATCACTCGAGGAAACGGTCATGACCTTTCTGCGCATCTGGGCCGTGTTGCTGGCGCTCTCCTTGATGATTGGTGAGCTATGGCGTTCTTGGGGCGCGGGTCGCGAATTCGTCTTTGTGATTGATGATCAGATCATGGGCGCGATGCTGATCGCATCGGCTTACTTGCTGAAACGGGAGACCTGGCGTCGCCGGGCCTTTTTCTCGGCCGCCTGGGCGTTCAATGTCGGCATGCTCTATTCCAGCTTCTTCGGCAAAATTGTTCGCCCCGATCAAACCAATGCCGGCAATTGGGATCTCGGAATCCTGACCGCGCTGATCGGACTCGCTTTCCTTTCTGCGATCATTGGTATGATCGCTTCCATTCTTTTACCGCACCAGGGACAACAGACATGAACAAACCCATCGACCAGGCCGAATTCGAGACCCCTGAAGTCACCACCGGGCCGCTGCCATCGAGCCGCAAAGTCTTCACCCATCCGCAAGCCGACCCGTCACTGTCCGTGCCGCGCCGGATGATTGACCTCCACCCGTCGGCGAATGAACCGCCCGTACCGGTCTATGACACATCCGGTCCTTATTCCGACCCAAGCGTCACGATCGATGTCGAAAAAGGTCTTGCCCGTCACCGCACCGATTGGGTGCTTGAGCGTGGGCATGTGGAATCCTATTCGGGTCGCGAAGTCCGCCCGGAGGATAATGGCGGCGCCTCAGGTAAATATCTGGCCCGCGAATTCCCCGTCCGTCACGACCCTTTGCGCGGCACCGGCGACGGTCCTTTGACCCAGTTCGAATATGCCAAAGCCGGGATCATCACCAAGGAGATGATCTATGTCGCCGAACGCGAGAACCTTGGCCGTCAGGAACAGCTTAAAAATGCCGAGGCCCAGATCGCTCAGGGCGAGAGCTTCGGCGCTGAGGTCCCGGCATTCATCGCGCCGGAATTTGTCCGCGACGAGATTGCCCGTGGTCGCGCCGTGATCCCGTCCAATATCAATCACCCGGAACTTGAGCCGCAAATCATCGGGCGCAATTTCCTGGTCAAGATCAATGCCAATATCGGCAATTCCGCCGTCGCCTCATCGGTTGAGGAAGAAGTCGAGAAAATGGTCTGGGCGACGCGCTGGGGCGCGGACAATGTCATGGACCTGTCGACCGGTCGAAACATCCACAACACGCGCGAATGGATCATTCGCAACAGCCCGGTGCCGATCGGCACGGTGCCAATCTATCAGGCGCTGGAGAAAGTGAATGGCGTTGCCGAAGACCTGACCTGGGAGATTTACCGCGACACGCTGATCGAGCAGTGCGAGCAGGGTGTCGACTATTTCACCATCCATGCCGGCGTGCGCCTGGCCTATATCCACCTGACCGCGAAGCGGGTCACCGGCATTGTCTCACGCGGCGGGTCGATCATGGCGAAATGGTGCCTGGCGCATCATGAAGAGAGCTTCCTCTACACCCACTTTGCCGACATTTGCGACATTATGCGGACCTATGATGTCACGTTCAGTCTCGGTGATGGCTTGCGTCCTGGTTCGATCGCCGATGCCAATGATGCGGCTCAGTTCGCCGAATTGGAAACCCTGGGCGAGCTGACCAAGATCGCCCATGCACGTGGCTGCCAGGTGATGATTGAAGGTCCAGGCCACGTGCCCATGCACAAGATCAAGATCAATATGGAGAAGCAGCTCAAGGAATGTGGTGAGGCGCCGTTCTACACGCTTGGGCCGCTGACCACTGACATTGCCCCTGGCTATGACCATATCACCTCCGGCATTGGCGCCGCGATGATTGGCTGGTTCGGTACGGCCATGCTTTGCTATGTCACGCCGAAAGAGCATCTCGGTCTGCCGGACCGTGACGATGTCAAAGTTGGCGTGATCACATACAAGCTCGCCGCCCATGCCGCCGACCTCGCCAAGGGCCATCCGGCCGCGCAGATCCGCGACGATGCGCTGTCTCGTGCCCGGTTCGAATTCCGCTGGGAGGATCAGTTCAATCTCTCGCTCGATCCTGAAACGGCGCGCGAGTATCATGATCAGACCCTGCCGAAAGAGGCGCACAAAGTGGCGCATTTCTGCTCCATGTGCGGGCCGAAATTCTGTTCCATGAAAATCACCGCCGAAGTTCGCGATTATGCGGACGGGCTCAGCGATAATGAGAAGGCGGATCTGGTCCGCCAGGCCGATGAAGCGCGGGCCGGGATGGAAGAAAAGAGCCGGGAGTTCAAGGGCAAGGGGTCGCAGATTTATCTGGACGCCAACTAGCCATCCCGATCAGCCCTGTTCGTCGTCCCAAGGGCGAGGACAGGGCGCCAGGGGTGGTCTTCCACTGTCATCGTAACTACTTGAATGCGGCCTCCCTCGTGCAATCCGTAATCAAGGTGGCCCGCTCCTATGGTTCAAGAGACCAGCACAATCGAAATCGACCGTCGCGCGGCGACGCCTTCATCTGCGGCTGCCAATGAGCGGGCGAAGGGACGGAGCGTCAGATCGCTGGCGATGCTGTGGCCCTATGCGCGTCAGCACAAGCTGACCGTCGCGGCCGCGGCGATCTTCCTGCTGCTCGGCACCGTCATCTCACTGATCATACCCTTGTTGTTTGGCGGCGCTGTCGATGCGGGCTTTTCCGGAAATGTCGACACAGAGGACATGATCGCTGCGATCAACCGCAATTTCATTCTGGTCTTCGTGGCGGCCGTGGCGCTTGGCGGGGTGAGTGCTTTGCGGTTCTATTTCGTATCGCGCTTTGGCGAGCGGATTGCCGCTGACCTGCGCCGCGACCTGTATGGCCACATGCTGTCCCTGAGTCCGCGCTTTCACGGCAAAATGCGGTCGGGCGAAGCGGTCTCGCGGCTCACGGCGGATATCTCGCTGATCGAGAATTTCCTTGGCTCATCTGCATCGTTTGCCACGCGCACATTGCTCAACACAACGGGCGCCCTGATCGCGATGCTGCTGGTCAACTGGCAGCTCGGCCTGGCCTTATTGGTCATCATTCCATTGGCCATCATCCCAATCATGCTGGTCGGCCGCATGATCCGGGGCTTGTCGAACCAGGCGCAATCAGCCCTGGCCGAAGCGGGCGCGGAAGCGGCAGAAACCCTCGACGCGATCGAGCTGGTCCAGGCCTATGGCCAGGGCGACACGCGACGCCGACGGTTCACCCATGCCGTCGAGGACACATTCCGCGCCGCCCTGAAGCGAAACATGGTGCGCGCCTGGATGATGCTGATGGTTTCGATCCTGGCCTTTGGCGGCATCACAGTCGTGCTATGGCTCGGCGCCCGCGCGGTGGCGATGGATGCGATGAGCGGCGGCGATCTGACCGCCCTCGTGCTCTACGCTCTGTATGCCGGCTCGGGCTTCGGCATGCTCGGTGAGGTTTATGGCGAAGTGATGCGCGCAGCCGGCGCCGCAGACCGCGCGGCCGATATCCTCAAGGCGAATCCGGAGATTGCCAGCCCGGCCATGCCTCAGGCCATGGCGGCTCCCGTGACGGGCGCCTTGAGGTTCGATGCCGTGACCTTTGCCTATGATGGTGACGCGCAGGCGGCGTTGCACGACTTCTCACTTGACGTGGCGCCGGGCGAGTTCGTTGCCCTGGTCGGGCCGAGCGGGGCAGGCAAGTCGACGGTGTTCCGTCTCGCCTTGCGGCTGTTTGATCCCCAAGACGGTACAGTCCGGCTCGATGGCGTGTCGTCCCGTGCGGCAGATTTGAACGCCTGGCGCGAGCAGTTTGCTTATGCGCCGCAAGAGTCTGCCTTGTTCACCGGGACCGCAGGGGAGAATATCGCCTTCGGGGCCCCCGACGCCAATGAGGCCGCGCTGCTCAAGGCTGCTGACATGGCTGAGGCGCAAGCATTTTTGCACGCGCGTGGCGGCCTGGACGCGCAACTTGGCCAGAAGGGCCGCGGCCTTTCAGGCGGGCAGCGCCAGCGCATCGCCCTGGCCCGGGCCCTCGTGCGCGATGCGCCCGTCTTGCTGCTCGACGAGGCGACCAGCGCCCTTGACAGCGAGAGCGAAGCCGCCGTGAAACGCGCGATTTCAAAAGCCGCAGAGGGCCGCACAACGCTGGTCATTGCTCACCGCCTGTCCACGGTCCGTATGGCCAATCGGATCATTGTGATGGATGATGGCGCGATCATCGAAGAAGGCACGCATGATCAGCTGGTCGCCCGGGGCGGCCTCTACGCCCGGCTCGCACAGCTGCAATTCGCTGAAACGGCTTGAGTGTACGTCGTGATGGCAAGCCATCGTTCCTGGCGCGTTCTGTTCCAGATTGCATTGCGAGCGAAGTGTCCGCTTTCGGCGTGATAGCGGACAATCGCGAGCGACTCAAAGCGCCCTAAGTAGGACGCTCACCCTAGCCTCTGCAACCGCGCGAAAGCCGCCCCTCAAAATGCTTGGGTTTGCGCCGTGCGTTGGCTCACCGAGATAGACTCATCTGGTCTCAAACCTAAACTCAATCAGATATACTCGTCGTCCATTGCCGTGCTTGGCTGTCTTTAACAGATCGATCACGCCGGCGAAGCCAGACTCCGTTGCAATTTGTTGGGTTATGTCTTGCAGAGATATTTCCCGCATAGATTCGATCACTATATGACCGTCTTCCATCGGGTAGCGACTGCCGACTTTTACGTGCGGTCTCGTCCATATCCTAATGCTTGTTGTAATTTCACCGGATTTAATTCGTCCACGAAGCTTCTTTGTAAATTGCACACTCAGGACTCATTTTCATCGGAATTGGGGCGAGTGGCGACGTTCCAAACATGATTGGCTGGATCAATAATTCGGCCCACCCGATCTCCCCAAACTTGATCCTCCGGATGCATCAGGATTTTTGCTCCGAAACTCACCGCTCGCGCGATCACGGTGTCGACATCATCACAATAGAGATAGTTCACCACAGACGATGTCCCGTCGGGCCCCGGCGCTTTGCTTCCAAGATGGGGGGACTCATCGTGAATCATCAACAGAGCCTCCCTCACAGTGAGTAATGCATGAATGACATCACCCGTTTCTCGCTCTCGTCGTGAGAGTTCCTTGGCCTCGAAAGCGTTTTTGCAAAACTCAATCTCTTGCGCGGCATCCTTGCATACGAGCATCGGGATAATCATCGGAACGAGGCGCCTATACAATCCAAGAAGTGGGTTCGGTTAACATTGGAACAGAACCTGGGTAATTTTCAATGCTCTTCATTCACGTTGAAGGATAATAAACTGAGTGAGAGCTCAATGTCTTAAACTCGCCCCAAGAAAGACACTGAGCTTATGTCCGCTCTTGACCCAAAGCGGACATTGGGCACTTGACCGAAAGTATCCGCGTCCGAGGAACCACCCCTCTCAATCCCCACCCCCTCAAACCTGACCTATACTCCGTCCCATCTCCCCTTGGATAAAGGCTTGTCCGGAACGGCCAGACAGGAGGGGGGAGCGATGGCCGCGTGGCTGGCTTTGGGGAGCTGTACCCCATGATCGGTAGCGTGTCGGGCTCGTATCCTAAATCCTGGCTCCCACGGGTCAGGCTACGAAAAGAATGATAAGATCAGAAGGACGCACTGGCGGCGCCTGGTCCAGGTGGCCAGGGCCTAACGCATGAAAACATGCCATCGCAGGCGCGCTTGGTCTCAGGCGCTTAAAAGC
>JBCCZH010000206.1:0-5845 GCA_039188075.1 Pseudomonadota bacterium | reverse complement strand
TGGCCTGAAGGGCGCATGCCGTCGGCGGCTGACCTGGATGCGGTCAGCCCGGACAATCCGGTGATCCTGACCCGCGCCGATGGCCATGCCCTGGTCGCCAATAGCGCCGCTTTGGCCGCTGCGGGCATTGATGATGACACGCCGGATGTCGAAGGCGGCAAGATTGAGCGGGACGCCGATGGCAAGGCCACAGGCATTCTGATCGACAATGCCATGGGCCAGGCGCTGGCGCTGATCGCAACACCGTCCGAGCAGGACATTATTCGCGCCTATGTGGTTGGCGCTGCGGCCTATTCCTCGCGCGGCTGGACCGGCGTTCACAATATGAGCGTCAATCCAGCACATGCGCCCGTTATGGAACGCCTCGATCTCGAAGGTCGCATGCCCCTGAGGCTGCACAATGCCTATGATCAGGAAGGGTTTCCGCTTGCCACCAATCGCGACCATGAAACCGAGACGATCACCAACCGGTCGGTGAAATTGTATATGGATGGAGCGCTCGGCTCTCGCGGCGCCCTGCTGATCGAACCTTATTCAGATCGACCCGGCACAAGCGGTCTGTCCCTGATGGAGCCTGAATTGCTCTTCGCAGCGATGGAACAGGCAGATCAAAGCAATGTTCAGCTTGCCATTCATGCGATTGGTGATCTCGCCAATCGCCGGATCCTGGATACGTTTGAGCAAGGCGATTATGGCGCCGACAATCGCTGGCGCATCGAGCATACGCAAATTCTGCATCCGGATGATATCGGCCGGGTCAATGCGCTTGGACTGATCGCCTCGATGCAGCCGAGTCATGCGATTGGTGACCTGAAATTCGCGCCGGATCGGCTGGGTCCGAACCGGCTATATGGCGCCTATGCCTGGAGCAGCTTGCTGGAGACGGACGCGATCATCGTCGGCGGCTCTGACGCCCCGGTCGAAGTTGGCACGCCGCAGATCGAATTCTATGCCGCAGTCGCCCGGAAAGACCTTGAAGGGTTCAGCACCGAGCAATGGAACCCGGAACAGGCCCTGACCCGCGAACAGGCCCTGACCCTGTTCACATCTGCGCCAGCTTATGCCGGCTTCATGGAAGATGATCTCGGGACGATTGAAGTCGGTAAACTGGCTGACTTTACCGTCTTCGATCGCGACATCATGACAATCCCGGAAGCCGAGATTCTCGAGGCCAGGACGGTCATGACCGTGGTCCATGGCGAAATTGTCTTTGACGCGGAATAGGTCCTACCGCCCCTGGAAGGCGGGGGAGCGTTTCTCGACAAAACTGTCCACCCCTTCCTTGAAGTCGAAACTGGCAAAACTGTTCTGCATTTCCTGGTCTGCGATTTCCAGCGACCGGGCAAAACTCTGGAAATAGCTTTCGCGGATCTGACGTTTCATCACGGCCAGGGAACGCGGCGAGACCTGCGTCGACAGATGCTTTGCGGTTTCCATGGCATGCGGCAGCAATTCATTCGCCGGCAGGGCTCGATTGACCAGACCGACCCGCTCCGCTTCTGCGCCCTTGAACACGCGAGCCGTGAATAGCAGGTCCAGCGCATGTGCCTCACCCACCAGGCGTGGCAACAGCCAGGCAATGCCATGCTCGGCAATCAACCCACGCTGAGAAAAGGCGGTGGTGAATTTGGCATCCTGATTGGCGAAGCGAAGATCTGCATACAGCGTGAAGATCAGTCCGATGCCGGCACAAGGCCCGTTAATCGCTGCAATAATTGGCTTGGGACAGGCATACATGTACCCGAACCGGCCCGGATAAAGCGATGCGAGGTCTTCGGCGTGCGGATCAATCTCCGCACTCGTCGTCCCGCTCATGGCAGCATCCGCGGACTCGCCATCGGGACTGATCTCCTGCAGGCCCGCCATATCCGCGCCGGCACAGAATCCGCGCCCAGCCCCCGTGACCACAATACAGCGCACAGCGTCATCACGGCCTGCGGTTTCGATCGCGTCCTGAACGTCCGCCTGCATCTGCCCGGTCCAGGCATTCAAGCGATCGGGACGGTTCAGCGTGATGACCAGGATGTCATCCTCGATATGGGTCAGAATATCCTGATACGCGGCCATGGGGTTTCCTCCATCTGTCTCTATTTGCTCCAACAAAGCAGAAGACGGCGCCCTCGTAACCCTCTGCCGCCGCGAAACACGCGGCGACCGCTCAGATTCTAGTGATTGACCTTGGTCGCGTCGAAATGGTCGAGCATGTGTTTGGTAATGGCGGGCAGGAAGCGTGGCGGCACGTCATGTCCCATCCCTTCTAGGACCTCAAATCGTGCCCCATGAACCAGTTTGGCAATGTCCTGGCCACCTTCAATCGGGACCAGCGGGTCTTCGGATCCATGCAGAACCAGGGTCGGCGCCTTGATCGCGCGCGTGTGTTTGCGGAAATCACCGCTGGCGGCGATCGCAGACATTTGCCGCGCCAGGCCCGCCGGATTGTAGCTGCGGTCATATGAGCGTGTGATGCGATCGCGCATGCCATTCGTGTTCTGGTCTTCGCCCGGTGTTCCGATCACGCCAAAGGTCGCCACCGATTGATCAATGATGGCTTCGCGCGTCGTGGGCGGTGGACCGCGCCGGATCATCGCTTGCATCACCTTGCCCGAAGGGCGTGGCAGTTTCGGATTGCCAGTCGTGGTCATGATCGCGGTCAGGCTTTGCACGCGATCCGGCACCATGGACGCAACGTGCTGGGCAATCATGCCGCCCATGGAAATCCCGACCAGATGCACGCGATCGAGTTTCAGCGCATCCAGCAATCCAATTGTATCCTTGGCCATATCCGACAGCTGATACGGCGTTTTCAGCTTGATCCCGATCCGGCGCAGCAGGATCTGGCGCAGAATGGCGGGCGATTTTTCCCCGGAATGGTGGTGCGACAGCCCAATATCGCGATTGTCGAACGTGATGACGCGATAGCCGCCAGCAACCAGATCCGCGATCAACTCGTCGGACCACATGGTCAATTGCCCGCCCAGGCCCATAATCATCAGGACGGTAGGATTTGTCTCAGCCCCATGTGTTTCATAAGCGATCTGGATCCTATTGGCGGTAACGTGCGGCATGACCGGCCCTTTCAGTGACTTCTTGGCGTCAAAGATCTAAGCCTATCGCCTGAATAAAACCAGTGCAGAACCGCGTAAACGCAGCGCCTCACCCAATGTCACACTTGGCGCGCGCCGCGGTTGTGTTAGGTGAGCCTTGAAAAGACTTGATGAAAGACGACCCGCATGACTGTGATGAGCGAAAACGACGCCCTCCAGGGAATGGAGCCAACCGAGAAAATCGATGTCCGCAAGGTGTTTGGCCTCGACACGGACATGGTTGTGCACGGGTTCAAAGATCGCACCGAATATGTTCCGGCGATTGATGAATCCTATCGCTTTGATCCGCAGACCACACTGGCGCTGCTGGCTGGCTTTGAACATAATCGACGGGTCATGGTGCAAGGCTATCACGGCACCGGGAAATCGACCCATATTGAACAGATTGCAGCGCGCCTGAACTGGCCGACCATCCGGGTCAACCTGGACAGCCACGTGTCGCGGATCGACATGGTCGGCAAGGACGCGATTGTCCTCAAGGACGGCGCCCAGATCACCGAGTTTCGTGAGGGCATTTTGCCCTGGGCCCTGCAGCGCCCCGTCGCCATCGCGTTCGACGAATATGATGCCGGCCGTCCGGACGTGATGTTCGTAATCCAGCGTGTGCTTGAGGCCAGCGGCAAGCTCACCCTGCTCGACCAGAACCGCGTCATCGAGCCGAATCCGTTCTTCCGCCTGTTCGCGACAACCAATACAGTCGGTCTCGGCGATACGACAGGCCTGTATCACGGCACGCAGCAGCTCAACCAGGGTCAGATGGACCGCTGGAGCATTGTCACGACGCTGAACTATCTCGAGCATGATGCCGAAGTTGAAATCGTCGCGACCAAGGCTGGCGATGTCGATACTGAGACGCTGAGCCGGATGGTGACGCTGGCAGACTTGACACGGAATGCGTTCATGAATGGCGATCTGTCGACCGTGATGAGTCCGCGGACCGTGATCACCTGGGCTGAGAACTTCGCCATATTCAAGGATCTCGGCCATGCCTTCCGGATGACCTTCCTGAACAAGTGCGATGAACTGGAGCGGCCTCTGGTCGCGGAGATGTATCAACGCTGTTTTGCCGAGGAATTGCCCGAGAGCGCCTTGATGGTGCGGGTGGCGTAGAAAGGGCGCAATGTCCAAGACTGACGACGCCCCCTTCGAACTGTTCAAACAGGCCCTCGCGACGACTGCGAAAGCGATGAGCCAGACCCGGGATGTCGAAGTGACGTTCTCCGGAGATGGCCCGCGCGCCGAGGCCGAGCGGATCGTGCTGCCGCCACCGCCGCGCGATCTCAGTCCGGAACAGGCCGCCCAGGCCCGCGGCGATGCCGATGCGACGGCTCTGCGCATGGCCCACCATGACGCTGAGGCGCACAGCAAGCACCGCCCGCAAAGCGAAGTCGGCCGCCAGGTTTATGAGGCCGCTGAACGGGCCCGGATCGAGAGCATTGGCGCCCGCGCCATGCAGGGCACTGCCGACAATCTCGACGCGGCGCTGGCGCTGCGCTGCGAACGCGCCGGCTATTCGCGCATGGAAGACCGCCAGGAAGCGCCGCTGGCCCCCGCGGTCGAGTTTCTGCTTCGCGAGCGACTGACGGGACGTCCCTTGCCGGACGCCGCTGAAGGCATCGCGTCCCTCTGGCGTGAGGAAGTCAATGCGCGCGGCTCGGATACGCTCGACACGCTGATCGACCAGCTGCACGACCAGGAAGCCTTCGCCAAGTCGATCCAGGACCTGATCCGTCATCTCACCAAAGGTGACGAGGTCGCCGACGATCAGGGCGAGCAGGATGAGGAATCCGAAGAAGATACCGATCAGAACAATCAGGAAAACTCTTCCGATGACGGCGAGTCTGGAGAAGAGACTGAAGGCGCCACGATGGAAGAAATCGAGGCGGGCGACACAGAGGATATGGACGGCGAAGAGACCAATGTCTCCGTCGATTCCGATGTCGATATGGACGCGGAGGATAATCCGGACGATGCGGATGACGGGACCAAGCCGCTACGGCCCAATTATCGCGATGGCGATGATGCCGACCGGTTCCAGTACAAGGCCTTTACCACCCAGAATGACGAAGTCGCGCAAGCCATAGATCTGTGTGATCCGGAAGAGCTGGTGCGTCTGCGCGCTTATCTCGATCACCAGCTTGAAAGCCTGCAAGGCGCCGTCTCCAAACTGGCCAACAAGCTGCAGCGCCGCCTGATGGCACAGCAGAACCGGTCCTGGTCCTTCGATCTGGAAGAAGGTGTGCTGGATACCGCCCGGCTGACCCGCGTCATCACAGATCCGACCGCACCGCTTAGCTTCAAGCAGGAAGATGACAGCAATTTCCGCGACACCGTGGTGACCCTGCTGCTCGACAATTCCGGCTCGATGCGCGGGCGTCCGATCATGGTCGCGGCCCTGTGCGCTGATATTCTCGCAAGGACGCTGGAACGGTGCGGCGTGAAAGTCGAGATTCTCGGCTTCACCACCAAAGCCTGGAAAGGCGGTCTCAGCCGTGAGGACTGGGTCAAGGCGGGCAAACCGGCCGGGCCTGGACGCCTGAATGACCTTCGGCACATCGTCTACAAGTCCGCCGACGCGCCCGGGCGCCGGGCGCGCCGCAATCTTGGCCTGATGATGCGGGAAGGCCTTCTCAAGGAAAACATTGATGGCGAAGCTCTGCTCTGGGCCCATGACCGCCTGCTTGGCCGGGTCGAACAGCGCAAGATCATGATGGTAATCTCGGATGGGGCGCCGGTCGATG
>JBCCZH010000205.1:0-5852 GCA_039188075.1 Pseudomonadota bacterium | reverse complement strand
TTCCAGCACGACCGCCCTGTGGCCATAACGTTTACGGAAGAAGAGATCCGCAAAGAAGCGCAGGAATTTTACAAAGGCAAACGCGATGCGATCGCGCAGACCTTCCGGCTTTCTGTGGGGTTCGACATAGTCCATTGCGGGTCTCCATAAAGGTCACTCTGTAGGTAATCGCCCTTATCCGCGGCGGCATATGCACGATTGACGCGCGACAGAATGTGCCAGGTCAGCAGCCATCTGTCTCAAATCGATACGCCACAAAATGGACCGGATCGCCATTCGAATAGTTGAGCGCATAGACCGGGTCCGATTGCGAAACGCAGAGATCTGCGTCCGCAGCCTGCGCAAGCAAATCATCGCGAATCTGCGGCGCCGGCGGAATACACGCGTCCCCGAGTGCCTCACACCGGCTTACCGGACTACCGCGGCCTTCAAGATTGATCAGATAGACGACCGGATAGGCCGCCGCGTCCGCAGGCAGCGTGAGCGGCGTTTCAGGCGAGTGCAGGTTCTGGGTGCCCAGCGTCATCACATAAGACGGTTCAGCATATCCCACGGCCAGCACGCGGTCTGGGCTGGCGGCGCCCGCCTCACACCTTTCGCTGGGAACCCCGCAGACGCCTTGCAGCGCGAGACGCGCGCTTTCGGTCGGCTGGGCCCAGAGCTGGGTCGGCAGGACGTAGGTGCGAGCATGCCAGCCCAGGAACAGACTGACGAGAATCCCGAACGCTGCTGACAGTCCGAGGCGCCGCACCAGGAAAGTCGCAACTGCGCCCGCAAAGGCGATCGCACCGAGGATCCAGAGCCAAAGCGGGAAATTCACATAGGCCGCCCATTGCTCGATGACCTGTTCGGACGACACAGTCTTGAAATCACCCGCAGCTTCCGTCTTCACCAATCGCGCCGCCAGAGGCGAGCTGATGAAAAGAAGGGCTGCGCCACCGAGCGCGAAGACGGCGAAGCTTAGGCCCTTCGATACAGGCAGGCGCGCCCCGTCCATCAGTTTCAATCCGGCCCATCCGCAGAGCAGACCAAAGGCCGGATAAGCGGGCAGGATGTAATGGCTCAAACGCGTCGGCATCAGCTCGAAGAAAATGGTGGTCAGGAGAGCCCAGGCGACCAGGAAGCGGATCGCCTTGGTCTCTTCCGTGACCGGCGCCGCATCCGCCATGGACCAGCGATTGGTCCATTCCGGACGCGTACTGAGCCACCAGAAGCCCAGAATGACCAGACCCGCATAGGCCGACGGCGCACCATTGCCGAGCTCGCCCGGCAAGATCCAGGTTGCGAACGCCGTCAGGGCGCCCAGCCCGACGAACACAAACAGCGCATCTGTCCCGCGTCTGCGCGCGTTTTCAGTGCCGCCGCGCAAGTGTTTCCAGGCCAGCGTCATCCCGGGGATGAGCAGCAAGACCGCCGGGAAGAACCAGACGGGAATGTGGCTCAGATGATAAAGCGGCCAACCCGCATGCCCTTCCGAAGCGCCAGCAAACTTATCTTTCAAATCCTTACCGACCGCGCCTTGAAGGAAAGTTCCATCCGTCGCGAACTGAATGGCGATCAGCCAGGGCAGGAACATCGCCGCCGCCAAGGCCGGCCCCGGCCACCAGATCAACGGGCGCCACCAATCGCCGCCTTTGCCTTCCCCCGCCTTGGCCCAGACCCAGGCGCCAAATCCGGCATAGGCCGCCACCATGGGCGTGACTGGTCCCTTGATCAGCAAGCCGCAGCCCATGGCGAACCAGAAGATCAACGCCATCCGTTTGGGCTTCTCGGCCTGGCCCATATAGAGCCGCGCCAGCGCCCCGATCCCCCAGGTCGTCAGAAAGACCAGAACGCCATCTGTTTTCGAAATATGCGCTTCGCTGGTCAGCAAGAGGGTCGCCCCGAACAGCGCCGCCCCCAGAAAGGCCGCGCGCCGCCCAATCAGGACAATACCGCACCAAAAGGTGGCCAGTGTGGCGAGCGCCGCGCCGAGCCAGCTCGGCACGCGATAGGTCCAGATGTCGAGCTTGTCTTCATCGCCGAGCATATGCGTCGCGCCAGCCTGCAGCCAGTGAATACCAGCCGGTTTCTTGTTCCGATACTCATCCTGATAGCGAATGATGAGATAGTCGCCGGTCTCGATATATTGCTTGGACGCTTGCGCAAACCGGCTCTCATCGCGGTCCAGCGCCGGTAGATTGAAGACGCCGGGCGCGGCCGCTGTCAGCGTGATGGCGAACAGAATGAACCAGGCTTTCCAGCCGGTTGATAGACGATCGAGCATATCCATAAGTCTGCTCATATCCTGAGCCTGCATCATTGAATAGCTGCGCAATGCGGACTAGCCTCGCCAAATTACAGATTTGACGGGAGCGGACATGGCCTGGTGGTTCAAGATTGATCTATGGAAACGCGTGATCATGGCGCTCGTGGTCGGATTGGCCGTGGGTCTGGGCCTGCGCTATGGCATGGGCGCCGAATCCGGCGGCGCCTTTGCGGAATCCTATATTGCCTGGATCGGCGATCTGTTCCTGCGCCTGATCCGGATGCTGATTGTACCGCTGGTCTTCTTCACGCTGGTCTCCGGCATTATCGCCATGGGCGACCCGAAACGCCTTGGCAGCCTGGGCATTCGAACTCTGGGCACCTATTTCGGCACCACCGCGATCGCCGTCACACTCGGCCTGATCATGGCAACAATCTTCCAGCCTGGCGCCAGCCTGTCAGCGGATACGTTTGCCGGGGCGGATGTATCCCGCATGCAGGACGTGACCGAGCGCGCTGCCGCGGCTGGCGGGTTTGTCGAGCGCTTGCTGGCCATTGTCCCGACCAATCCCGTCGAGGCGCTCGCCACGGGCAATATCCTCCAGATCATTTTCTTTGCGATCATTTTCGGCGTCGGCATTCTGATGGCTGGCAAAATCGCCGAACCGGTCGCCAAATGGTTCGACGGCGCCTCGGAAGCGATGATGAAAGTCACCATTATTGTCATGGAAACCGCACCGATCGGCGTATTTGGCCTGATGGCGACGGTGATGGCGACCAAGGGTCTAGGCGTCCTGCAAAGCCTCGGTACGCTCGCCATTGCGCTTTATCTCGCCTGTTTCCTGCACATGATCTTCACCTATGGGTTCGGCATCATCAAAGGCGTGTTGCGTCTGCCCATCGTGCCCTTCTTCCGCGGCATCACCGACGCTCAGGCTGTCGCTTATTCGACCGCCAGCTCCTCGGCCACGCTACCTGTGACGATCACTTGCGCAGAAGAAAATCTCGGCGTCGACAAGGCGGTCGCCGGATCGGTTCTGCCGCTGGGCGCCACAATCAACATGGACGGCACCGCGATCTATATCGGCATGGTCGCTCTGTTCGGGGCACAGGCCATGGGGATAGAAGTCACCCTGGCGCAATATGTCTTGGTCGCCGTGATGGCCACGCTGGTTTCTATTGGCGCCGCCGGTATTCCGAGCGCGGGGCTGATCCTGTCCGGCATGGCCCTGGCGCAAGTTGGCATTTCCGAGGAACAGGCCTTCCTGATCATTGGCTTCATCCTGCCCTTTGACCGCTTGCTCGACATGATGCGGACCATGACCAATGTCACCGGCGATGCGGCGGTGGCGACGGCTGTTGCCAAGTGGGAAGGCGAACTGAACGAGGACATCTTTCGGGCTGAGGACAATCTCTCCGCCCATGTCGATGACCGGGAAAAACCGCTCACGTCCTAGAGCGCGCCGCGGACAATCTCGCCAATCATCTGCGCCTCCTCCGCGCGCGGTGAGCCGATACGCCAGGCAATCCCGATCCGGCGTCCGATCATCGGCGTCTCGAAAGGCTTCAATTCGACATCAGCGCCGGACGTGACGCCCGCATCGATGGCGAGCTTGGGCAGCAGCGAGACTCCCAATCCGCCAGCCACCATGTGCACCAGGGTTGGCAAGCTCGTCGCCGTCACATCCGCGCCATTGCGCTTGGTCGGCAAGCGACACACCGATAGCGCATGATCCCGGAGACAATGGCCGTCTTCCAGCAGCAGGACATCCTCGTCCGCCAGATCAGAGGAGCGAATGCTGCCCTGTTCGATCAATGTATGCCCGGTCGGCGCCACCAGCATGAATTCATCATCGCCAAGATCCATGGTTTCAATGCCGCTCGCCTCCCATGGCAACGCAATCAGGGCGGCATCCAGGGTTCGCGATTTCAGCGCATCCAGCAAACGTTCGGTCTGATCCTCCCGGAGATAAAGTTTCAAGTTGGGATGCGCCTTGCGCAAGGCTTTCAACGTGCGGGGCAGCAGGAAAGGCGCAATGGTCGGAATGGCGCCGAGCCGGAATGGGCCGGTCAGCGGTGCCCCGGCTTGCCGTGCGGCCGAGACGAGATCCGCTGTGCTGGACAATATGGTGCGCGCGCGGTCCACCGCCGCCTCGCCGGCCTGGGTGAGCGATGCACCGCGCGCTTCCCGCTCGATCAATTGCACGCCTAACAGACCTTCAACTTCCTTAATCGCCGCCGACAGAGTCGGTTGCGTCACGTGACAGGATTCAGCGGCTTTGGAGAAAGAGCCCTGATCGGCCACGGCACACAGGAATTCGAGCTGGCGGAGGGTTGGGAGATGCATAGGCTCTATCTATCTAGTTTAGACAATTTATCAATTATACAACTATCTCAAAATCGCTATCCTCACACTTAGTTGATCGGGGTTCATCACTCTCTCGCCTTGAATCAGGGCGCTTCGGACCCATTTCGATCACTATGTGAGGCGGAGTCCCCGCTTCCGCTCAAACGCTACGGTGGCAACCGATCCCCAATCCCTCCTGCCACCTCCAAGCGTGGTCCTGCCGGGCCCTTTCCTCCCCCCTTACTAAGGTTTTCCGGCAGGACCGACGCGCTTTGCGACAAAGCCTTACAATCTGTGATCGAGATTTGACTTGCTTCAATCAACAAGAAGGGCATTCTAGATTCATGGACCTCACCGCCCCTGGCCTGCAGAATGAGCTCATTCACCTCGAACCGCTTGACGAGCGGTTCCGGGAACAGTTGCGCGCCAGCGATGCGGTCAATTCGATCTGGTTATCCTTGCCCGCAATTCAGCGCGGCGCCGGCTTTGACGCCTATTATGATCATGTCCTGAAACAGAGTCAGGAAAACGAAATCTACGCCTTTGCGGTCCTCGACCCGAATGATGGCGATCGTTTCGTCGGCGTCACCGCTCTGCTTTATCCGAACAAGATGCATCGCCGCGTGCGGCTCGGCTTTACCTGGATCGAGCCGCATTTGCGGGGTCAGGGCATCTATGCGGCAATCCAGAAACTGCTGGTTCAGCGCGCCCTGGATTGGGGGGCCAAACGGATCGAATGGTATGTCGAGGATCGCAATACCCGCGCCGTTCGCGCCATTCAGGCCATCGGCGCTGTGAAGGAAGGCGTGCTGCGTGAATTCGAGAAATTCGCCGATGGTGAATGGGTCGATGTCGCCGTTCTGTCCATGCTGCGCGACGAAGCCAAGGAAGCGATCCGCCGCCTCAGCCTGATCATGGCCGACTCAGAGGCTTGATTCTTATCCACAGCCGTGCTTTACGCGCGCAACATTCACCGCACTGACAGCATGTGCGCGTTGACCGGGACATGCTCCGAGAGCGGGAGCCCGGCGATGTCCCCCACTCGGCGAAGGCTCGCTCAGTGGGGCGCTACTGCTTTGTGTTGATGGCTTGAGCGCCTATCTTTCCACTATGGACAGATCGGCAAAAGGAGTGACGCGATGTTTGACGCGCTAACAGACCGCTTAGGCGGGGTATTTGACGGATTGCTCGGGCGCGGTGCGCTGACCGAGAAAGACGTCACCGCGGCCCTGCGCGAAATCCGGGTCGCTCTGCTCGA
>JBCCZH010000204.1:0-5864 GCA_039188075.1 Pseudomonadota bacterium | reverse complement strand
GTTTCGAACAGGGGCTTGATATTTTCATAAATCTTCGTCATTTAGAGTTTTATGATAAACGATAAATCTTCGTCTTCGCCAGATTGGCATGGCACGACCATCCTCGCCGTTCGCACAGACAAACATGTCGCCATGTTGAGCGATGGGCAGGTCTCGATGGGACAGACCGTCATGAAGGGCAATGCCCGCAAAGTGCGCCGTCTGGGCGGTGGCGATATTCTCGGCGGCTTTGCTGGCGCGACGGCAGATGCGTTCACGCTGTTTGAACGCCTCGAGCAGAAACTCGAGCGCTTCCCGAACCAGTTACAGCGCGCCGCGGTCGAACTCGCCAAGGAATGGCGGACCGAGCGGCAATTGCAAAAACTCGAAGCCATGCTGATCGTGGCAGACAAGGATACCACGCTGGTCGTGACCGGCGCGGGCGATGTGTTGGAACCGGAATACCCGGTCGTCGCGGTCGGCTCCGGCGGCAATTATGCGCTGTCGGCGGCCCGGGCGTTGATTGACTATGAAAAGGATGCCGAAACCCTCGGCCGGCGGGCGATGGAGATTGCCGCTGATATCTGTGTCTATACCAACTCGAATTTCACGGTGGAGGTGCTGGATGTTTGATCGAACGGACTTGCGCGCGGCGGTCGCCGCCAATCTGTTGAGCGCGGATCAGGCCTCGCGACTGGAAGCCTTCCTTCTGTCTCGTAAGGATGATGGCGTCGGCAATGAACAGATCGGTCAGGAGAACTTGCGCTTCCTGGCCAATTTCAATGACATCTTCATCACGCTTGGCCTCGGCATTCTGTTTGTGGGTGTGATCGCTCTGGTCGGAACGTTCTCGGCGCCAGCGATGGCGTCCGGCAATTTGCTGGCCGGCGTGATGTTCTCTCTACCCGTCGCGGCCTTTGCCTGGCTGCTCATGGAATATTTCTGTGCCCGCCGCCGCCTGCTTTTACCCAGCATGGCGCTGTCTGTGATCTTTGTGGTCTTCTGCACCTCCGCCGCCATGTCCTTTGCCGCCAGTATAATCGGCGCCGATATTGAACGGCTGGATTTCAGCGAGATGTATGGCACCACAGGCATGTTGGGCGTGTTCGTCTTCCTGTCTGCATTAGCGGCCTCACTCGCCATTTTCATCCGCTTCCGCCTGCCCTTTTCATTGGCCCTCAGCGCGATTTCTGCGGCAGGCGCGGTCTATGTCGGCGCGAGTTTCTTCGGCGACATTTATCAGGTGGTCGGCGGGCCATTGCTGGTTCTAATGGGTGCCGCGACACTGGCAGTCGCGATCTGGTTCGACATGAAAGATCCGGAACGCATACGCAAAGCCTCCGACAATGCGTTCTGGCTGCATCTGGCCGCTGCGCCACAATTGATCTGGGGCATCAGCGCGCTGGTCACGGGCTCCAACATTCTGGGCGGCTCAACCAGTGGCGCCGATGATGCCTCGCAAGGGATCACCCTCTTGCTCGTTCTGTTGACGATTGGTGTCGTGTCGCTGGCGCTCAATCGCCGCGCCTTGATCGCGGCCAGTCTTCTGACCTTCATCGTGACACTGGTGTTCGTGCTCAACAGGATCGGCCTGGATGGGTTCAATATTTTCATCACGGTGACGATGATTATCGGGACAGGTGTCGTTCTGCTAGGCGCCGGCTGGAAGACGGCGCGCAGAGGCGTGCTTGTATTTTTCCCAAAAGGCGGCACATGGAGCCAGGTATTCCCACCTGAACCTGCCTAACCACGTCGGACCCGCTCATGACCCAATTGACGCCCGCCGAGATCGTCTCGGAGCTTGATCGCCACATTGTCGGACAGAATGATGCCAAGCGCGCGGTCGCTCTGGCTCTGCGCAATCGCTGGCGACGCAAACAGGCGCCGGAAGGTTTGCGCGAGGAAATCACGCCCAAGAATATCCTGATGATCGGACCGACTGGGGTCGGCAAAACCGAGGTCTCACGGCGGCTCGCCAAACTGGCCAATGCGCCCTTCCTGAAAGTCGAGGCGACCAAGTTCACCGAAGTCGGTTATGTCGGCCGTGACGTTGAGCAGATTGTCCGCGACCTGGTTGAATCTGCGATTGGCATGCTGCGCGACCAGAAACGCAAAACGGTGGAAGATCAGGCGAGAGACACAGCGGAAGAACGTCTGCTCGACGCGCTGGTCGGGGAAGATGCTCAATCTTCGACGCGCGAAGTATTTCGACGCAAATTGCGCGACGGCGAACTGGACGACAAGGCGGTCGACATCGACCTCGCCGAGACCAGCAATCCGATGCAGATGATGGACATGCCGGGCAGCGGATCCATGAGCATGATCAATCTTGGCGACATGCTCGGCAAAGCGATGGGCCAGCGCACCAAACGCGTCCGCACCACGGTTCGCGAAGCCTACCAGCCGCTGATTGACGAAGAGGCTGACAAGCTGATCGACGAAGATGCGATCGCACGCGAAGCTGCCCGTGCGGTTGAAGAGGATGGCATTGTCTTTCTCGACGAGATTGACAAGGTAGCGGGTGCGTCCGGAAGATCGGGCGCCGATGTCAGCCGTGAAGGCGTGCAGCGAGACCTTCTGCCTTTGATCGAAGGTACGACTGTTTCAACCAAGCGCGGCCCGATCAAAACCGACCATATCTTGTTCATCGCCTCCGGCGCCTTTCATGTCTCCAAGCCATCGGACTTGCTGCCTGAATTGCAGGGCCGGCTGCCGATCCGCGTTGAACTCACGGCTCTGACTCGGGACGATATGCGCCGCATTCTGGTCGAACCGGAAGCCTCGCTGATCCGCCAGCATCAGGCATTGATGGATGCGGAAGGCGTGACGCTGACCTTTGAGGAAGACGCGATTGATGCGCTCGCCGACCTTGCCGTGAAAGTGAATGACTCGGTTGAGAATATCGGCGCGCGACGCCTGCATACGGTGATGGAACGCCTGCTCGATGAAATCAGTTTCACTGCGTCAGACCGCAAAGGCGAGACCGTGACCATCACGGAAGACTATGTGACCGCACAATTGTCCGACCTGGTCGGCAATGCGGATCTGTCCAAGTTCATTCTCTAGAGACTTGCATCAGGCCGATGATGGATTGGCCGTTCTGATTCCGCGCTGGGAAATGAAGATGCCGAGCAGGATCAGCAAGCCGCCCCCCGCCTGGATCGGCAGCAGGGGTTCGTTGAAGAGTTGCCAGGAAATCGCCGCAGCGACGACCGGTTGAACCACGATCAACACTCCGGCGATCGCTGCCGGCGTATGTCCGAGACCGGTAATGATCAGACCCTGGCCACCAATCTGGACAATCAGGGCCAGGAAGAGCGGCGCCAGCATGCCATTGAGATTGGCCGGCAGGAAGTCTTCCCGAAACGCCATCACCAGGAAGCCGGCAACCAGCGCTTCCACCGCCGTCAACCAGAAGATCGCTTCAATACCTGACAGCGACCGGCGTGCGACTTTCGAAGCCACCACATAACAAGAGACCAGAATGGCCGCGGCGAAGGCGAGCAGATCACCGCGCAAATCGGCCTTGCCTTCGGCCCCGCCACCAAGCGACAAGGCAGCGGCCCCGATAATCGCGATCAGGACCGCAAGAAACCACATTTGGGTGGGACGTTCGCGCAAGAAGATCCAGGCCGTCAGGCCCACGCAGATATTGCCAATATTCACGATGAATGTGGAATTCGCCACCGTGGTCATGGTCAAGGACCAGTGCCAGAGCGCAATCTGGCACGCGAAACAGGTGCCGGCGATAATAACAAACTTGTTCGGCCGGCTGGGCAGGCCCTTGCGCATCACCAGAACCATCAGAAACAGGACCGGCGCCGCAAAGGTAAAGCGCCAGAACGCAATCGCCTGCGGTCCAAGATCATCGAGGCCGAGGCGCAACCCAATCGGTGCGAGGCCGATACAGGCACCCCCCATGAACACCATCAAAGGACCAAACCAGACCGGCATATGCCGCTGGGCCGTAAGCTCTGTCATTTATGCGAACCCCAACCGTGCTCTGACCTGTTGCGCCGTCATACCGTCCGCGCGCAGGCTCGCAAGCGAAATGCTCTTCTGCCGCTTGGAGAGTTTCTTGCCATCCGCATCGTACAGCAAGGCATGGTGCTGATAGATGGGCTGTGGCCAATCCATCAGCACCTGAAGCAGGGTTTGAATGTGCGGCGCGTCGATCAGGTCCTCGCCACGCACAATATGCGTCATGCCTTGCAAGGCGTCATCATAAGTGGCCGCGAGATGATAAGCGCTTGGACTGTCCTTGCGCGCAATCACGATATCGCCATGCAGGTCCGGTCGGGCGCGATGCCTTTGTAATCCGTCCGGCGTTTTTTCCGTATAGGTGAGCCCGTCCCAGTTCGCGCCCAGTTTCGCGCGGGCGGCGCTTAATGACAGGCGCCAGGCAAAGGGTTCACCCTTTTCGAGCCGTGCGGCTTCTTCGTCCGCTGGATGCGGACCAGGCTGCTGCGGGTCATGCAATTGCGCGAGGTCCGTGCGCGTTCGGAAACAGCGATAGGCAAGCCCGGCCTGCGCCAGCGATGCAACACAATCGGCATACGCGTCAAAATGATCCGACTGCACCCGCACCGGCTCTGGCCAGTCGAGTCCGAGCCAGCGTAAATCCTGATAAATCGCCTCTGTATATTCAGGGCGACAGCGGGTCGTATCAATGTCTTCGATGCGCAGCCAGACCTCGCCCCCCACGGTGTCTGCCGCCTGCCAGACATGCAGCGCTGAAAGCGCGTGTCCGAGATGCAGATAATAAGTCGGCGAGGGGGCAAAACGCGTGCGAAACATCGCCAAATGTGACCTCCCTGCCCGCCCAATGACGCGAATCGTCCCCTAACAGTCATTTTGCATTGCGAAAATGCCTTTCCGTGCGGTATCTGGGGGATCGAGTTTCGGACCAGGCCAAAAACCCCATGCCCGCGCAAGTATCGACATTGATTGAGTGGTTTAACAGCCAGATTGCTGGATCCCTGATCTGGAGCAGTCTGGGCTTTGCAACCGCAATCGCTTTCGGGCTGCTGCTTGCCTATTTTCTGTTCAAGAGCGCGGCCTCGCTGGTAACGCTGATCTCAACCACGCTGGCCAGCCGCAAGCGTCGGTCGACGCAAGGCTTTGGCATCGCGATCGCGCCCATCATAGGAGCCAAAGGATCGAAGCAAACCCGAGCGATCATCGCGGCGCTCGAAGAGCATCTCGAGCTCTTCACCTTTGGCTCGCCCTTCGAAATTGTCCAGGCGCCGCGCATCCGGGCCAAGGGGGCAAATGGTTTGCGCGCCTCGGCGACTCGCTGGCTTGAAAAATCCTCGACCGATCTGGTCCTGTGGGGCCATCGAAAGCGCGGCAAGCAGGAGCCGACCCGTGTCGAGGTCCTGTCTCTGGGCCGTTCGTTAAAACCCGAGGATGCGATGCATTCCGAAGGCCTGCTGCCGCTGATCGACAAGACCAATGAGAACACAACCTCGCGTGTCGTGGCTTATCTGGTTGCGCGCGCCTTACAGCCAGGCCTGGCCGATGGCTCTGCCTATCGCGCCGAGAAGCTGGAACCTGTCGCTGCCATCCTCGAATCCTGTCTCGACGATGCCGCCGCGCTGCCAGACCGGACACAGCTGACTCTGGAAACCGATTATTGTTCCATGGCGCTGGCTCTGGCGACGCCGGACCGTCTCAGCCGGGTGGTCGAATTTCGCCGCAAGCGTCTGGCCGCCGAGCAAAGCCTGTTGCCGGCCTTTGAAGTACAGGCCCGCATCGATCTGGGCCGGGCGCTCTTGCATCAGGCTCAAGCCAATTTCGATCCGATCCGGGTGCGCGAAGCGATGGATCATCTCAAACTGGCCGTCGAGCGTCTGAAGACCGATCCGATCCTGCAACTCGCCCAG
>JBCCZH010000203.1:0-5877 GCA_039188075.1 Pseudomonadota bacterium | reverse complement strand
GTTCCTTCGCGATCGAAAATCCGCGCAAGCTGTTCTTCAATTTCTGAATTTCAATGAAGGCTTCGATGACATAGTCCGCATGAGATTGCGTATAGGTGCGGCGTGGAAAGGCGAGCCTGACAAGCTCCATGGACGCAGGAATCTCTTGCCCATCAGGTTGTCGACCAAACATGACCGAGCCGATTTCACAGGACCGAATGCCGGCGATTTCGTACAGCGCACAGGCGAGCGCTTGTCCCGGATATTGAAGGGGAGGGATGTGATCGAGCCAGGCTTTCGCGTCGACGAACACAGCATGACCTCCAGCCGGTTTCACGACTGGAATACCGGCCTGGTCGAGCCGTTCAACGATATATTCATGCGTGCGAATGCGATACCGAAGATAATCTTCTTGCACGATCTCGTCCAAGCCTTGAGCCAAAGCCTCAAGATCTCGGCCAGCCAGACCGCCATAGGTGGGGAATCCCTCGGTTTGGATCAGTTTGACCCGAGCCTGGTCGGCAAATTCATCATCATTGAGCGCCAACCAACCGCCAATATTTCCGAACGCATCCTTTTTGGCACTCATGGTCATGCCATCGGCGCAGGTGAAACAGTCGCGCACGATGTCTTTGATCGTTCGGTCCTGCTGACCTGGTTCACGTTGCTGGATAAAGTATGCGTTCTCGGCGAACCTGCAGCCATCAATGATGAACGGCTTTCCATGAGCCTGGGCGATCGCGGCAACGTCCTTGATGTTTTGCAGGCTCACGGGCTGACCCCCGCCCGCATTATTCGTGATTGTGATCATGATGATCGGTGTTGTTTCGGCGTGTTTCTGCATGAACGCCTCAAGGGCGTTCAAGTCCATATTCCCTTTGAACGGATAGGTGGACGAGGGGTCACGTCCCTCCGCGATATTCAAATCATGCGCGGTGGCTCCGCTCGCTTCAATATTGCCGCGCGTGGTATCGAAGTGGGTGTTTGACGGGATGGTTTGTCCTGTGCCGCCGAAAATCGACATCAGGATGGCTTCCGCAGCGCGGCCCTGGTGGGTCGGAATGATGTGCTTAAACGGCATCAGATTCTGGATTGCATTTTTGAATCTGGCGAAGGATGGCGAGCCGGCATAGCTTTCATCCCCTTGCATGATCGCGGACCATTGCTTTGCGCTCATGGCGCCCGTGCCGCTGTCGGTGAGCAAATCGATCAGCACGTCGTCAGATGCGATCGAGAACAGATTGTAATGCGCGGCTTTCAGTTTTTCCGTTCTCTCCGATCGCGTCGTCATTCGAATGGGTTCGACGCTTTTGATACGGAAGGGTTCGATGATGGTTTTCATTTCAGAGCTCCGGTAAGACCCTCGGAATACTCTGTGGCAACCAATACACAGAAGAGGGCCTCGCGCCGCGGTTGCCGTCAGAAAAGACTGCCGCGCTCAGCGCCCTTAGATTGCGTTCGAAGTTTATGTCGCACGGGGTAGTTTGGCAATGGGTGGTTTGCTCAGTTTTCGCCTTATGACGAATGGTGTTTCAGCCCGGTGAGATCGCCGACGCTACACTCGGGGAGGTGACAAAGCTGCTAATCGCAAAATGGGTGCAATCGATCTGATCCGAATCCGACACCAGCAATTATTCACGCCACTGAACCGACACACCACCTGCACCAGCCATCGTCCTCCCTGTCGACTGACCGGGCGTGTACTTTTTGGTCAATTTACTTGCAAGATTGCGAGTGCAATATAGTTACAGTTCTATACGGCCATAGATGTTGGAGTGAGCCCCGACTTTGGTTTGTTTATTGAAAGAACTTCGATCAGGCAGGATCATATGAAACTCCGCAATTTGAGTTTGGCAAGTTTCCTTTTGGGGGTTGCGGCCTGCGGGGCCGCACAGGGTGTTGAAGAGACACCGGGCGCGTCACTCGCGGCAGCGCCCGTTTCAATGGGGGATGTGACGCGCGTCGTGAATGCGTCTGGCAAGATTGTGCCGCGCGATGAAGTGATGGTCGGGTCGGAAGTCTCCGGGCGCATCCTGCAGGTTGAGGTCGATTTCAACAGTCGCGTCAAACAAGGCGATGTGCTCGCGATTATTGATCCTCAAAGCTTCGAGAACCGGGTTCGTCAGTTGAGCAGCCGACTCGAGGCTGCAAATGCCGACACGCGGGTACGTGAGGCTTCGATCAATCGCGCGGAAGTGAACCTATCTCAGGCCGAAACAGTGCTGCGCCGACAGGAAGATCTGTTTTCGCAGAATGCCGTTTCGCAAGCGCGACTCGATGAAGCCTTGCGGACGGTTGGTGTGGCTCGCGCAGACCTCGAACTCAACCGGGCGCAATTGGAAAGCGCCCTGGCCAGCGTCAATCAGATCCAGGCGGAACTCGCCACTGCGCGGCTGGATCTGGAACGCACCACGATTACGAGCCCGATTGATGGCGTGATCATTGATCGCAAAATCGATCCGGGTCAGACCGTGCAGGCCAGTTTTTCTGCACCGGAACTGTTCGCGCTTGCGGCAGACCTCTCTGACATCCGCGTCGAGGCGCAGATTGTTGAAAGTGATGTGGCCGGGTTGGATGAGGGGGATGTGGCGAAGTTTTCCGTCGATGCCTATCCAGACCTGTCCGTGGAAGGCGCCGTTGAGCAGCTCCGGCTGAAATCTCAGGAAGCCAATAATATTGTCACCTATGTCGCCGTCGTGGCGGCCAAGAATGACGAAAACAAGTTGATGCCGGGCATGACCGCAAACCTGGAAATCACCACAGATGTGAAATCCGGCGTCATGCGCATTCCAGCCCAAGCGGATCGTTTTCGACCCTCACCAGATCAGATCGCCGTATGGCAAGAAGAGGGGGGCGAGGAGATTGAACCGGACACGAATCCACTCTCGCCGGTCTATGCGCGCCTCGAACGCGTTGGAATGAGCGCAACGGATCTGGCAAGCACAAGGGAAACGCTTGAACGGGCAACTGCACCGCTCATCGAAGTTATAAATGATCCAACCCGTACCTTCCTGCACACACCAACTCGCATTCAGCTCGCCGAACTGACGGAGAGTATTCTGTCGACGCAGTTGAACCCGGCCATTTATTCGCAATACCGTGCGCTATTGGCGGCCGAGCGAAACATCCGTGAGGCCAATCTCTGGGTGCTAACCGAGACCGGCAAAATGCGACGTCAACCGGTACGTCTTGGGCTTTCGGACGGGGCGTTTATCGAAGTGATTTCGGGACTGGAAACGGGCCAACAAGTCGTCACCGGCATTCGGCAAGCGGGAGCAGGGGGTGGCGGCAGACCAGGCGGGCGCCCCGGTGCGCGAGGATAAACCCGTGTCTGTAGCGCTTATTGAAACTCAGAACCTGGTCAAAACCTATGGCCGCGGATCTTCGGTGATAAAGGCACTGGACGGTGTGAATTTGACCATCGATCGCGGCGAGTTTGTCGCTGTGATCGGAGCTTCCGGGTCTGGCAAATCGACTCTGATGAATATGCTGGGCGGTCTCGATAAGCCGGATGGCGGTGATATTGCGATCGCCGGGCAATCACTCGCGCGGATGAGCAAGCGAGCCCTCGCCTATTTCCGCAATGAAACAATTGGCTTCGTGTTTCAGCAATTCCAATTGCTGCCCAAGAAGTCCGCCCTGACCAATGTTCGGCTGCCCATGCAGTATCGTCGCCCGCGACTGGATGAAGAAAGCGAACGCGCAAGACAAAGCCTGGAGCGGGTTGGTTTGGGCGATCGCGTTCATCATAAACCCACCCAGCTTTCGGGCGGTCAGCAACAGCGCGTTGCCATTGCCCGCGCGCTGGTTGGTGAACCGGAACTCCTGCTGGCTGATGAACCGACCGGAGCGCTCGATTCCCGGACCTCGACGAGCGTCATGAAGCTTCTGGTCGAGCTCAATCGCCAAGGGATAACCATCGTGCTGATTACCCACGACAAGGAAGTCGCAGATTATGCCAACCGCGTGATTACAATGCGAGACGGAAAAATTGTTGAAGATGTAAGGCAAGGCGTATTGGCATGAGAATACCGGGACTAACAACTTTGACGCTGGCCTCCGGCTCGCTATTGGAGCGCCCCTTTCGAACGGTTCTCACGATGCTCGGCATTGTCATCGGGGTGGCGGCTGTGTTTGCGATGTTGTCGATCGGAGAGGGGTCTCGTCAAAAGATCCTGGAGAATATTGACAGTGTCGAAGCGCGAACGATTTCGATCTTTCCAAACTGGAACAATGGCCGCGCAAGTGCGCGGCGGGCCTGGCGCCCGTTTACCGAACAGGACGTGCTAGACATTCAAGCCATTCCGGGAGTCCAGGCGGCGACAGGGGACCTCTCGCAAGAATATAGCATTGTTTCCGAGACCAGCGATTGGCGCGCGAATGTGATCGGGGCCGACCCGCAATATCTCGCAGCCAACGACCTTCAAATGCAGCGCGGTCGACCGATTACGCAGACTGAGATTGAAAGACGCGAGACGGTCGCCGTGATCGGGACCTCTGTCGTGCGCTCACTCTTCCGTGGCCAGGATCCGATGGGTGAGCGGATCAAGATCCAGAACATCCCGTTTGAGATTATCGGCATTGTCGATGAAACCGAGGGCACCAACTGGCGGGGGCAGGACCAGAACAATTTCGTGCTCGTTCCCCGCCCCACCGGTAGGGCGCGCCTGTTTGGGGATGACCGATTGGTCCGCAATCAAGTTCGATCAATCAGGATCGTCGGCGCCACTCAAGAAGACCTGGCCAGGATCGAACGCGAAGTCGACTTCATCATGCGTCGGTCACGCGGCTTGACCGCTGACGAAGCCCCGGACTTTCGGATTTTCAACTTTTCAGCCAACCGACAAGCCGTCGCCGAGACTCAGCGGACGCTGAGTTTACTGCTCGCAACGATGGGGGCCGTGTCACTGATTGTTGGCGGTGTTGGCGTGATGAATATTATGCTGGTCTCGGTCACCGAACGAACGCGCGAAATCGGATTGCGCATGGCGATTGGAGCGCGCGGGTCTGATATTCTCAGTCAATTCCTGACGGAAGCCTTGTTACTATCTGTCATCTCCGGCCTGCTGGGGCTTGGGCTTGGGTATGCCGTCTCACAGGTCTCTCTGGGCACCGACGAAATCGAAATGGTGTTCTCTCCGAATATCGCAATCCTGTCATTCGGATCGGCGCTGCTGGTTGGCGTTGTGTTTGGATTTTTGCCAGCGCAACGCGCGTCCCAGCTCAACCCGATCGAGGCATTGCGGCATGAGTAAGAAGTCCAAGTTGAAAGCCATGAAGCCGGCGCTTTTGAGTGCGGCGGCCCTGACGCTCGTGGCCTGCCAGTCCACGGCTACAGATCGTGCCCTGGGCGATATCGCAACGGATGAGGCTCGGCTTCCGTCCGCATGGCAAGTTGAGGTCGAGGCGAACACCTTGCCCGGCGACTGGACGGATTTGTTCGAAGATGCGCAACTTCAAGACTATCTCGCAATCGCCGAAGCGAACAATCTCGACCTCAAGCAAGCGGAAGCGCGCGTTCGGCAATCTGCGGCCAGTCTTCGACAGAGCCGCGCGTTGCTTGGGCCAACGGTCAATGCCGATCTCAGTGCTACAGGTCTGTCAGAGCTCACTGACTTTGATCAAACCAGCGATAGCGGCAGCGCAAGTACCAGCGGGGCCTGGAATCCTGACCTTTTCGGCGTCAATCGTGCAACCATCCGCGAGGCCGAAGCGCAGCTTGATGTTCAGCGCGCGAGTACGGCGCGTTTGCGCCGCGCGATCCTCGCCCAGACCGCCCGATCTTATTTTCAGATCATCGAGGCCGATCAGCAGCTTGGACTGGCGCAAGAAAACCTGACTTTCCTGGATGAAACCAGGCGTGTCTCCGAAGCCCGTTTCGAAGCAGGGGACATTGCG
>JBCCZH010000202.1:0-5963 GCA_039188075.1 Pseudomonadota bacterium | reverse complement strand
CTTTAACAATGCCGCCTCTTTTCGACGTTCCCGTGCCATGGAGGCGAACGCCCCGAACAATACCAATAGTCCGGCGAACAGAACGATGCTGGCAGCTGCATTGATGGCGATCGAGATGTTTCCGAGCAGTCGTCCAGCTGTTGCTAAAGCTTCGCGGGTCTGAAACACGACCACGTTGGGAAAATCAGCGGCCAGCGCACCAATAATGGCCGCTTCGCCGCCTCGTTCCGTTTGCACAATGGCAATATGCTGAGGTTGGGCGGCTTCGAGCGTACCAGGCGACAGAATGAACGCGGTGTTCGCGCCGAAACTCCCCCAATCGACATCGCGCAAAGAGGCGACCGTCGCCTCAACTTCCCGGCCAAATACACGAAAGCCAATCGTATCGCCAAGGCCTAGTCCCAGGCCGCGCGCTGCGTCGGCTTCGATCGAAACCAGAAGGGGTCCTGAATAGTCTTCTGGCCACCACTCACCTTCCGTCAAATTAACTTCCGGAGGTTGTCGACCGATATAAGGCATACCGACTTCGCCATCGACCACCCATCGCTCCGATTCGGCGACGGAGTCTTCGTTGACCTCTGCGCCGTTGAGTGAAATCACGCGTCCGATGATGAGCGGGGTCCGGCGGAATGCCTCCGGATCTTCAATCTCAATGCCTTGCGCGGCAATGAGAGCATCAAAGGTCTCGATTTCAGCCTGCGGGATTTGCGTGATGAACAGGGCTGGCAGGTTTGCTGCCGCAGTCTCCTTCACCTGCCGGACGATATTGGCCTGAATGACCACAACGAAGACAAGTAAGGCCAATCCCAGCCCCAGCGCAGGCGCGACCTTAGGGGCAAGCGAGCCAGGTCCGGACAGATTGGACAGGACCAGGCGTCCAAAGCCGCGCGCTGCCGGTAAGGCGCGTCTTGCCCCTTGTCGAATGAGCACCGCCGCGCCCAGAAACATCAACCAGGCCAAGCCAGACCCTGCGAGCAAAAAGGCTGTGATCACCGGCGTCGAACTTGTTATGATGGCCAGAAGGACGAGGGCGATCGCGGCAGCGAGCGCAAACCCGCGCTCGAGCCAGGGTACAGATGCCTGATCGTCGAGCCCGAGCGATCGAAACAGTGCCGCTGGTCGTGTCGCCCGGGCGCGACCGAGGGGGGGTAAGGCGAACATGGCCGCCGCCAGCAAGCCGAGGAAAATCCCGCGCAAGAGCGGTTCCGGATAGATTGCCAGGACGGATGGCAATGGAATTCGATCGCCAAGAAAGGCTGCGATCAGGAATGGCATTGCAGCCCCCAACGCGACTCCGATCAAGGCGCCCAGGAGAGCCAAGGCGCCTAACTGGATAAGATAAGCCATTCGGATGGTCTGGGTGTCAGCCCCGAGGGCCTTGAACGCGGCGATGGAGTGAATGCGGCTTTGCAGAAAGGACGTGCAGGCCTGGGCAATGCCGACACCTCCCGCGATTAAGGCGGCGATACCAATCACGGACAGGAACGTGTTCAGCATTTCGAGAAGGCGTTGCAAACCATCAATCGCGTCTTCAGGCGCGCGATAGCGTAATCCCGAATTACCCCACTCTGTTTCCGCGGCCTGCGCCACATCCTTACTGGTTTGGCCATCCGACAGGATGATCAAGTAACGCGAACGAAAAAGTTGACCATTGGTCAGTCGGCCGGCCTCTTCCAGAGCGGTCAGATCGATCGTCGCTTCAGGACCGAATACGCCGGGCGTTCCAATACCATCCGCTTCGGCATCCAGACGGGCTCGGATGGTGGCGGTGATCGTACCGAGTTGAATATCATCGCCGATCTCGAGCGCGAACGCCTCCAGCAAAGAGGGGGTAACCGCGACGCCCCATTTGCCATCCTCGAACGCCAGCGCCTGATCCAGGCTCGCGGCACCAAATACAACATCCGTTCCAAGCAAAGGATGCTGGTCATCCACGGCCCGAATATCAACTTGCTGGCGCGTTTCGCCCGCCTGCCCCATGACATTCAAGCTGATCCGTTCCGAGACCTGTCCTTGCGCGTCCATCCAGGCCCGCTCCTCGGGTGTCGCGCGGCGCTGCGAGGCCGTGAACATGGCGTCTCCGCCGAGCAGCGTTCGCGCTTCGGATGCGAGCCCGCGACTAAATCCTTTAGTAACGGACCCCGCTGCTGCGATCGCGAAGACGCCAAGCGCGATACAGGCCAGATAGATCACAAACCCGCGGACACCGCCCGCTAGCTCTCGGCTTGCAATGATCCAGGCCAGCCTGCTCAATGTAACTGACCGTCCAGCATATTGACGGTGCGATCAGCCCGCGCCGCCAAACCCTGGTCATGTGTGACCAGGACGAGCGTCGCCCCTTGTTCACTCGCAATCCGGAACAGCAAATCCGCGACGGCGGCGCCCGTCCTGGTATCCAGATTACCGGTCGGCTCATCCGCAAACACAAGATCGGGTTCACAAGCCAGGGCGCGCGCCACAGCGACTCGCTGACGTTCTCCGCCAGAGAGCTGCCCCGGATAGTGGTCAAGTCGATCTGTCAGGTCGACCGCGTCCAATGCGCGTTTCGCTCGCGCCAGGGCATCATCCATCGCGGCAATTTCCAGCGCCGCGCGCACATTGTCGAGCGCCGTCATGGTTGGCAGCAAATGAAAGGACTGAAACACCATACTCACCCGGCCGCGCCGCAGGCGTGCCAGCTCATCTTCGTCCAGGCCCGACAGGTTTGTCCCGAGCAGGTTCACGTCGCCTGTGGTTGCCCGCTCCAGACCAGCGCCGATCGAAATGAGCGATGATTTACCGGATCCCGAAGGTCCGACAATCGAAACAGATTCCCCCGCTGCGCAGGAAAAATCAACGCCGCGAAGAATCTCTACCGGGCCGGACGTCGAAGACAGCGTCAAACCGACATTGGTCATGCTTATAGTATGTGTCATGTACATATCTAGGTAACGCAAATCGACGGACTGTCGATCAAGGAATGGGAATAGGCCACGGTGAAACTGAAATTGCACTTTTTTGCGACCGCGATCACCGCTCTAATCCTGTCAGGATGCGGTGCACCGTCCACCGCTCCTGATCCCGCTGTGGATGCATCTGAAGCGGAACGCGTGCGCGACGCAGGCCCCACTACACCCCTGGCGACAGATCCGGAAACCGTTAGCGACACACGTAAGATTGTCATGCTTGGTGACAGTCTGACAGCGGGGTTTGGCCTACCACCTTCGGACGCTCTGCCCGAGCAGCTTGAACGCCTCTTGATCGCTCAGGATTATGCCGTGGAATTCGTCAATGCCGGCGTATCGGGCGATACCAGCGCCGGTGGCCTGGCGCGATATGATTGGAGCGTCGCGTCGGTCAATCCGGATATTCTGGTCCTTGCCCTTGGCGCAAATGACTACCTGTCGGGTCTAGATCCTGATCAGACGCGCGCCAACCTGACCGCCATTATCGAGCGCACACAGGCGGCTGACATCCCAATCCTTCTGGTCAGCCTATCCGCTCGGTCTGCCGAGGCCAGCGATCCACGCGCCGCCGCGTTTGCCGAGATCTACCCGGACCTGGCCAGCACTCATAGTATTCCACTCCATGAAGGACTGATGGATCCGATTTTCGACAAGCCCGAATTCCTGATGCCGGATGGACTACACCCGACTGCGCCCGGCGTTGGCGTCATCGCGCAGCCACTGGCGGACACGCTGGCCATGGTTTTGTCAGAACAGGATTGAGGCGTATTCTGCGCTCCAGATGACAACACTTATTGCGTACCCTTCTCGCCGCGGACCACAACGAACTCTCCTGGAATCTTGTATCCCTGGGATGACCGAAATGGCGCGATCGACGCAATGTATTCCGAATGCGCCGCGTCGCGCGTCTCGGCATCGAACCGATCATAGGCCAAGGCCACAGGCCCACCGATAAAGGCCGCTTCAATCGCTGCTTCATCAGTGTCATAGGGCAGCGACGTCTGAAAGCGCACGGTTTCAAGCGAACTCAATCCGGCTTGTTCCATTTCCATGGCCATCACGTCGCCCGTCCCCAATCGGAAAAACATCGGGCAGACATCCGTCTCAACCCGCGCGTCGACAATCGGGAAAATATCAGCCCACCCGCAATTCTTGCGCGCGCCCCAGACGGCGAAAACAGCGCGTCCACCGGGTTTCAGTAAGCGGGTGACTTGTTTCATCGCCTCGAGGGGTTCGGGCACATACATCAAGCCAAGCGCGCAAGTGATGAGATCGAATTGGGCACCCTCGAGGCCGTCCAGGGATTCCGCGTCAGCGCGGAATGCATCGACTTGCCCGTAACCGCCCTGACTGGCGGCCTGCGCAACATGGTCCACCATTTTCTGGGAGATATCTGTTGCCACGACCCGGCCCATCGACCCCACCGCCTCGGCGAGCGGGAATGTGACAAGGCCTGTCCCGCAAGCAATGTCGAGGACGTGCTCACCGGGCTTTGCAGCCGACATTTGCAACAATTGGGTCTGCGCTTCGCGCAGGCTTTCGCGCCAGCCATCATCATAGTGCTCGACGGCCTTGTCCCAGCCGTAACGTTGAATGCGTCTTTGTAGTTTCGCGTGCATCGTCTTGTTCCTCTTATTTAAGATCAGGCTGCGACCGGCGCTTCAATGGCGAGCGCGGTCTCAATCGATTGCGGGTTGCGGAAAACCTCGACCAGCGGGCTATGCGCGAAGGAGGTTTCAATCACTCGTGTCACCGCATCGCGATCAGCGTCAGACTGAACCGAGACCGCAATACGTATGGCTTCAAAGCCGACGCTTGCGCGATCGCAAACACCCAGCTGCCCTCTCGCGTCGACATCGGTTTCGACAGTTACGGTGATGTGCTCGATCGGCACGTCGAGGCGAGATGCCCAGAGCTTGATCCCGATCGCCAGACAGCTGCTGAACGCAGCGCGCAGAATGGTGCTCGGGGATGGTCCAGCATCTTCGCCGCCCATGGCCTTGCCAACGTCGACCGTGATTTCCTGGTCTTTCTCGACGGACCGACAGACCGTGCCGGCGCCGACAGTGGCAATATTGGTGTAAGTCCGTTGGCCGCGGGCTGGCTTCAGCGTGACGACCTGAACCGAGCGTTCAAGGGCAGATTTGATGACTGATTGCGAATTCATAAGAGTCTCCATGAGTGTTGGATCAGGCCGCCTCAGCGACGGTTTGGCCGAGATAGCTGGCAAGGTGACGGGAAAGATCTTGGGCATCGTCGCCGACCCCGTCGATCAAGCTCGACTTGCGGCGACGGAGGAAAGGCAGCCCGAGCGCATAAAGCCCCGGCGCATCAACAATGCCGCCTTGGTGGCGCAGCTCACCGCGCGATGTGATCACGGGAACGTTCAGCCAGGAATAGTCAGGCTTGAATCCCGTGGCCCAGATAACGGTTTCAATCCCGGCCGCTTTCAGATCGAGCTGCAAGATTGGATCACTTGGAATGATCGTATCGCGCAGACGGTACGAGGCTTCCGTCACGCCACCCGGCGCTTCCGCGTCAATCCAGTCATCGATTTGCGTCAGCAAACGGTTCATCTTCAGATCTGCCAAACGACAAACATTGGCGAGCGATCCGGAAAACTGAATCTTGCCGTCATGAATGTTCATCACACGCCCGGCAATCTGAACGCCGATGGCCTGCAAACTGTTGAGACTGATCGTCTCCTGGGTCGGGCTGCCAATTAGTTGCAGTGAGGGGACGTGGCGGGCGCGGCGAATGTCATCGACCTCAGCCAGCGTCATGTCCATGACCCCGGTTTGATCCATCCACCATTTGATGTCGCGGCCGCGATAGGTGCGCGGCACGCGCACATGTTCCCCGGTGGCGAGGGTGACTTGCCGTCCAGACCGTTGAAGTTCACTGGCAAGTTGAACCCCGGTTGCAGACGCGCCCACGATGAGTACGCCACCGTCCGAGAGTTGATCAGGATTTCGATAAGTTAGCGGCGTCAACGAGGCCACGTCGCCTGGAAGAGCG
>JBCCZH010000201.1:0-5968 GCA_039188075.1 Pseudomonadota bacterium | reverse complement strand
ACCGGGGCGTCGTATCGTGAGCAGGGTCATGAGCTTCTGTCTGCAACATCAGTTTGGTCCTCTGAAAGATGCGCGATTGATATCTGTCTCGCCTGTCTCAATATCGCGCACGGAAATAGAGATCTGACGCTGCGGCGCGCCGGCTGGCGCGGTGACGAGCAGACGATAGCGATCAACGCCATGTGCCTCGACGGGTAGCTCAATCGCGCCGACCCCGTCATGCTCGATCCCGATCACAGAGAAGGACAGACCTTCGGGGCCTGAAATCTCGATAATCATGGTCCGCGGTTCCGCCAGCTTGTTGACCAGTTTCAGCGTATAGCCGTTCTGGATGTCTCCACTGGAGAGCTGAACAAAAGGTGGCGAGCGGTCTTTGAGCACATTCGCCTCGATGGTCGCACGGGTCGAAAGACCCCAAATCATCAACCCCGCAATCGCGGTGATCAGAATGACATATAACATCGTGCGGGTCCGCAAAACGCGGTACTTTGGCGGGGTCTGGTGGTTCGCGCGCGCCGCGACCGCAATGTCGGTATCGTACGCGATCAATCCTGTCGGGCGACCTATCTTGGTCATCATCTGATCGCAGGCATCGATGCAAAGCGCGCAATGGATACACTCCAATTGCTGGCCATCGCGTATATCAATGCCGACCGGGCAGACCTGAACGCATTGATCGCAATCGATACAATCACCCCGCGCATCCCAGTTTTCAGATTTGCGCTTGGGCCCGCGCGGTTCACCGCGATCATAACGATAGGTCACATTGAGCGCATGCTCATCCGTCAACGCGCCCTGAATGCGCGGCCATGGGCACATATAGGTACAGACCTGTTCGCGCATCCAGCCGGCCAGGAAATAGGTTGTCACGGTCAGGATTCCGGCAAACCAGTACGCCGAGAGCGGCGCCTCACCTGTGAACCACCCGCGGGCGACCGTCGGCGCATCATGCCAGTAAAGAATAAACGCCCCACCAGTCCAGAAGGCGATAACCAACCAGATCAAATGCTTGCCCAGTTTGCGCCAGGCCTTGTTGAAGCTCCAGGGGGCGTGATCGAGACGCATCCGCGCGGCCCGGTCCCCCTCAAAGGCCCGCTCGACCCAGATATAGAGATCGGTCCACACGGTTTGTGGACAGGTATATCCGCACCAGACCCGTCCCAGCAGAGAGGTGACCAGGAACAGGCCCAGCGCGGATAAGATTAGAAGGCCTGCGAGGAAGTGAATATCCTGAGGCCAGATCTCGATGAAGAAGAAGTAGAATTTCTCGCTCTCAAAATCCGCCAATACGGCTTGGTCCGGAATGCCCTCGCCACGCTCCAAACGTAGCCAGGGCAAGAGATAATAGACCGCCAGTGTGACTGCCATCACAGCCCATTTTACAGACCGGAATTTGCCATGCGCCAGTTTGGGATAGATTTGCTGGCGTTTGGCATAAAGGTCCTTGGGCGGCGGTGGATTTGGCCCGCCCTGCCCGGCTGAGGGATGGATGTTGAGTGCGGTCTGTCCCATGACCTGAGCCTCTACTCGCCCCCGCCAAGTGTGTGGACGTAGACGGCTAACGCCTTGATCGACGCATCATCGAGACGGTCCTGCCAGGCTGGCATGTGAGAATTCCGGGCATTGTAGATCGTATTGTAGATCGCCGTTTCATCACTGCCATATAGCCACTCACGGTCGGTCAGGTTCGGAGCCCCCTGCATCCGGTCACCTTGGCCATTGACGCCATGACAGGTGGCGCATTGCTGCTGGTAAAGATCCGCCACACCATCTGCGAGGGCGCCATCTGCATCTTGGCCTGACAGGCGCAGGACATAATGGGTCAGACCATCAATCTGGTCAGATGTCATCAAGCCGTCGCGTCCGAAAGACGGCATCAGCGAGAACCGCGTATCCAGGTCGCCCTCATGCCGGATCCCGTGGCGCAACGTATATTCAATGCCATCCAGCGTACCGTCCCAGAGCCAGACATCGTCGGCAAGGATCGGATACCCGACGGCCCCGCGGCCGCCTGCCCCATGGCACGTCGCACAATTGTCGCCGAACAGGCTTTCGCCCATTGCCAGCGCGAATTGCTGCAGCTCGCGATCGGTTTCAATCTCCTGCAGAGAGGCTTCGAGCAAGCTAGCGGATTGCACGACGCGCGCATCCTTGAGGTCCTGAACTGCTTCAGCGACCAGGTCCCGGTCTGAATGATTGCGAATGCCGGTCGTGTTGGTGCCCAGTCCAGGCAGTGCCGGAATGGCGGGCATGAAGATCATGTAGATCACGGCCCAGATGATCGTGCCGTACCAGATATAGAGCCACCAGCGCGGCAGCGGATTGTTCAGCTCCTTGATCCCGTCCCAGCTATGACCGGTGGTTTCAATGCCGCTATGATCGTCAATGTCTTTGATGTCATTGGCCATTGATTGGACCTCCATCATCCAGGGGAAGCCGCGCCGCGGCGTCGAATTTTTCCTGATTTCTTGGCCACAGGGCGTAAGTCAGTGCGCCGAGGAAGATCAGCACGAAATAGATCAGTCCCCCTGTTTGCGCGAAGCTTGCGAGTGTCTCGTACATGTCTGCCCCCTATCGCCGATTGCTGAGATCGTCGGCTTGATAGGTCGAGAAATCGACCAGTGTGCCGGTCATCTGGAGATAGGCGACAAGCGCATCCATTTCGGTGATCTCGTCCGGATTGCCATCCCAGTCGCGCGCCTCGACTGTACCTTGGCGACCGGCTTCCGCCTCGTACAAGGCCATCAGGCTGTCATAATAATCGAAGCCTTTATCATTCGGGTCCGCCTGGGCGAGGATATGGCCCTTGGCATTTTCGATCATCTCGTCTGAGTAAGGCACACCAACGAGACGCTCGGTCCGCAAACGGTCTTCAATGCCGTCATAGCGAAGCTTCTTGTCCATCAGGAAAGCATAAGGCGGCATGATACTTTCCGGCACCAAGGCGCGCGGATCGATCAAATGGTCGACTTGCCATTCTGCTGAATACTTGCCGCCAACCCGAGCCAGGTCCGGACCGGTGCGCTTTGAGCCCCATTGGAAGGGGTGGTCATACATGCTCTCTGCGGCCAGCGAGTAATGACCATAGCGCTCCACTTCATCGCGCAGCGGCCGTACCATCTGGCTGTGGCAGACATAGCAGCCCTCGCGAATATAGATGTCTCGCCCCTTGAGCTCGAGCGGCGTGTACGGACGCATGCCGTCCACTTTCTCGATCGTGTTGTCCATATACATAAGTGGAGCCATCTGGATGATCCCACCGATCGAGACGACGACCAGGATACCGATCGTCAGGAGTAGCGAGTGACGTTCCAGAACGCCGTGATTGTTCATCAATCCCATCGGACGATCCCCTATTCAGCTGGCGCCAGCGCAGCGCGCGGCTCTGGATTTGCGTAAGTGTCATTGGCGTTCGGCTCGAGGTCTTCAGCCTCACCATGGCCGAGCGCTGTACGGATCAGATTGTAGGACATGATGGCCGCACCGGCGAAGTAGAGGAGGCCGCCAACCATGCGGATGATATAGCTGATATGCTTGGCCTCGACCGTTTCCACGAAGCTGTATTCGAGGAAGCCGTACTCATTATAGGCGCGTCACATCAGGCCTTCCATAATCCCGGCAAACCACATGGAGATCATGTAGAAAATGATGCCAATCGTGGAGATCCAGAAGTGCCATTCCACCAGCGACTTGGAGAACAGGCCCTTCTTCTTGTAGAGCCATGGCACCAGGCAATAGAGGGCGCCGAAGCTGATATAGCCGACCCATCCGAGCGCGCCTGAGTGAACGTGTCCAATGCCCCACTCCGTATAGTGGCTGAGCGAGTTGACGGCGCGCACCGACATGAGCGGCCCCTCAAACGTCGCCATGCCATAAAAGGCCAGCGAGACCACCATCATCCGGACCACCGGATCGGTGCGGAGCTTGTCCCAGGCGCCAGACAGGGTCATGACGCCATTGATCATGCCGCCCCAGCTCGGCATCCACAGCATGATAGAGAATGTCATGCCCAGCGTTTGTGCCCATTGCGGCAGTGCCGTGTAATGCAAATGGTGCGGTCCGGCCCAGATATAGATGAAGATCAGGGACCAGAAGTGAACGATGGACAGACGGTAAGAATAGACGGGCCGGTTCACCCGTTTCGGAATGAAATAGTACATGATGGCCAGGAAGCCTGTGGTCAGGAAGAAGCCGACCGCATTGTGGCCATACCACCATTGCGTCATTGCATCCTGAACTCCGGCAAAGACCTGGACAGATTTGGACCCGGTCAGGCTCACTGGAATGGATAGATTGTTGACGATGTGCAGCATCGCAATCGTCACGATGAAGGACAGATAGAACCAGTTCGCGACATAGATGTGCGGTTCTTTCCGCTTCCATAGCGTGCCCAGGAAGACGAGCAGATAGACGACCCAGACCAGGGTCAGCCACAAGTCGACATACCATTCTGGTTCGGCATATTCCTTGGACTGGGTAATCCCCATCAAATAGCCGGTCGCGGCGAGAACGATGAAGATCTGATAGCCCCAGAAGACAAACCAGGCCCACATACCGCCAGCCAGACGCGTTCGACAGGTGCGTTGAACGACATAGAAGCTGGTGGCCAGCAGGACATTGCCACCAAAGGCAAAGATCACGGCGCTGGTATGCAACGGACGCAAACGACCAAAATTGGTCCAGCCCAGCTCGGGGAAATAGAACACTGCCGGCCAGGTCAGCTGCAAGGCAATGATCACGCCAACCAGAAGGCCGGCAATGCCCCAAAACATGGAAGCGGCGACCCCAAACTTGACCAGGGTGTTTTCATATTCGCTTTCATCAAAGGGATCACGATCAACCAGGCCACCCGCCCAGAGCGCTGTGCCGACCAGAAATGCGCCCGCCAGGCCCATGAAGGTCAGAGCCTGGAATTCCATGCCTGCATCCTTCGCAAAGCTGCCCATCAGCAGCGCGAACAGGAGAAAAAGACCGGTGAGCGCGCCGACCGCGATTATGCTCGTATTGTTTCCGCGCTGGATTGTTCCGTCTAGTTGCGTCATCGCATTTATGCCCTCCGCTAGTCCCCGGAATCGAGGCGGTTTCAGCTCAGGCGATGCATAGCTTTCGCGGCAATGGCTCAGAATAAGGGGTTTCCCTTATGTGCGGGCGCGCCGCACTCACTAGAAGAACAGTCAGACAACACGACGGAGCAGACGCGATGACACCCGTTCAACACTTTCTGCTGGGGCTGACCACAATGGTGATTGGCGCCATTAAAACCTGGCTGCATATCGGGGCGATCCCTGCGCTGGCCCTGCCGACGTGCACCGGCAAGACGGTTTTGATCACGGCGGGCGGTAGCAGCTGGCTGGAGCAAGCCCATTGTTGGGGTTGTTATGCCTTTCTGGTCGGCCTGATGATCGCCCTTCACGCAGCCTTTCGGCAGGTTCAAAAGCGGCGCTCTGTCGCTCTCTTGATGGATTGATCCATGGCCGACGCCCATTACAAAGGGTGGCTGATGACAGAGCGTCAGACACCTCTTCTTCAGGGCAATTCGGGGCCGGTTGACCGCAAATCGCTGGAACCGCTCATGCGTAGCGTGCTGGCTTCGGTCCCCGACGCCATGATCGTGATTGATGAGCGTGGCAAGATGCTCGCCTTCAGCGCCGCGGCAGAGCGCTTGTTCGGCTACAAGGCGAGGGACGTGGCCGGTAAAAACGTCTCCATGTTGATGACGGGTGCAGATCAGAAGCACCATGACAATTACATCAACGCCTATCTCAAAACCGGCCAGAAGCAGATTATTGGTATTGGCCGGATTGTTCAGGCGCGCCTGTCAGATGGCCGCACCATTCCGGTTGAATTGAAGATTGGCGAGGCCGAGATTGACGGCGAGCGCCTGTTCACCGGCTATATTCGCGACATGTCGGAGCAGCAGGCGAATGCCTTGCGCCTGAACCAGATGCAAGTCGAGCTGGCGAACTTT
>JBCCZH010000200.1:0-5999 GCA_039188075.1 Pseudomonadota bacterium | reverse complement strand
CTTCAACCGAAAACCGCTCCAGATCCAGTTTCTTTTCCGGGGTTGGTTCATCTTCAAACATGGTTTGCCCTTTCCCACTCCGTTTCTGCGCCTTTATGTAAACAGGAACACGAAAATGGACAGGAGTGTCAAATGGGCGAAGCGATGTGGGCTGTGGTGGTTGAAGATGATCAACCGCTGAAACTGGGACAAGTGACAAAGCCCGAATGCGGTCCGAATGATGTCCTGGTCGAAATCGTAACGGCTGGCCTCAACCGCGCCGATCTGGTGCAGCGCAGCGGCATGTACCCGCCACCGCCCGGAGCGTCGGAGATTATGGGGCTGGAATGCGCGGGCACGATTGTGGCCGTCGGCGCATCTGTGTCAGGCTGGGCCGTCGGTGATCGCGTTTGCGGCCTGATGGCTGGCGGCGGCTATGCCGAGTTCGCGGTCGTCGATGAGGGCTCTCTGTTCAAAATTCCCGACGGAATGAGTTTTGACGAAGCTGGCGCCCTGCCGGAAGTGATGATGACGGTCTGGGCGAATATTTTCGATCGTTGCCAGTTCAAGGCCGGTGAAACCGCACTGATCCATGGCGGCACCAGTGGCATAGGCACAATGGCCATCCAGATGCTCAAACAGGCTGGAGCGGCGAACATCATTGTCACCGCCGGTAGCGCCGAAAAATGCCAATTTGCCGAAACGCTCGGCGCGGACCGGGCGATCAATTATCGCGAAGAGGATTTCGAAGCCATTGCCCGCGACGCAGGCGGCGCGGATGTCATTCTCGACATGGTCGGCGGCGACTATGTCCAGAAGAATATCTCCATCGCCAAGATTGGCGGGCGTATCGTCAATATCGCCTATATGCAGGGCGCGCAGGTGAATGTGAATTTGATGCCCTTAATGCTGAAACGCCTCATCCTGACTGGAACGACGCTCAGGGCTCGGCCAAATGACGACAAGCAGCGCATCAGAGACGCCATCCTGGCGGATTTCTGGCCGGCCGTGCTGTCCGGCGACATCAAACCGATCATCGATACGACTTATCCATTCGAAGACGCCGAATCCGCACAAGCTCATATGGCGAAGGGCGGTCATAGCGGCAAAATCCTGCTGTCCCGGCAGCAGACTTAGGCTTCCCATACGGCGTGACGCTCGCTATACTGCGCGCGTTAGGTAATTTCATGCCAGAGACCCTGACCGCCCGAGACCGACGTCTCGGGCGGCTGCATTTCTGGCCCTCGTACGAAGGAGCCCTCGATGGCCGACATTCTGATGCCCAAGGCCACTGCGGTCTGGTTGATCGACAATACGACGCTGACCTTTGATCAGATTGCTGATCTGTGCGGTCTGCACCATCTCGAAGTGAAAGGCATTGCCGACGGCGATGTCGCCGAGAACATGCGCGGCGTTGATCCGATTTCGGGCGGGGAACTGACGCGTGAGGAAATCCAGAAAGGCGAAGAAGATCCGGCCTATCGCCTGAAAACAGCGCCTTCGAAAATCGCGCATATCCCGCAACCGAAGCGCAAGGGCGCTCGTTATACGCCGGTCGCCCGCCGGGGTGACAAGCCGGATGCGATTGCCTGGTTCATTCGCAACCACCCGGAAGTGACCGATCCGCAAATCTCGAAACTGATCGGTACGACCAAGGCGACGATTACCAATGTTCGCGACAAGACGCACTGGAACAGCCAGAACATCAAGCCGGTGGACCCGGTAACGCTTGGCCTGTGTTCACAGATCGAGCTGGATGAGGTGATCACCAAAGCGTCTTCGCGCCGCAAGAAAATGGATGCCGAACGCGCCGCCCAAGAAGAAGGACCAGGTCTCAACCCGGCAGAGGCGGTCGAGACGATTGAGGCGCCGACTGAGCCCGCCCCATCGGCTGAGGAACCGTCCGCAGAAGATGTGTTCAGCGCCTTCAAGGACTAGGATCTCCGCGATCCTACTGACGACAATCTGGAATTCGAACCGCTCGCGTCCGACCCGCGACGGCATGGATGGAGATCGGCATGGGCCGACAAAGAAAACGCAAGGGCGATCCAGTGCATGGCTGGCTCGCCGTCGACAAACCGGTGGATGTGACGTCAACGCGTGTCGTTGGCATTCTCAAACGCTTGTTCAATGCGCAAAAAGCGGGGCATGGCGGCACGCTGGATCCACTGGCCGATGGCATTCTGCCCATCGCCTTTGGTGAAGCCACCAAAACCGCGCAATGGGCGATGGATTGCGACAAGGAATATGTCTTCACCATCGAATGGGGCATATCGACTGCCAGCCAGGACAAGGAGGGCGAGACAGTCGCGACCTCTGAGAGACGTCCAACGCGGGCTGAGATCGAAGCGGTGCTGCCACAATTCATCGGCGACATTCAACAAGTGCCGCCGAAATTCTCGGCCATCAAGGTCGCCGGTGAGCGAGCATATGACTTGGCGAGAGATGGCGAGTCCTTTAAAATCCCGTCCCGGGAAGTCACTGTTTACGAAGCAGAAATCTCCGATATTCCAGACAATGACCATGTCACGCTGCGTGTCGTATCAGGCAAAGGCTTTTATGTGCGCGCCATGGCCCGCGACCTCGCGCAGGCGCTTGAGGCAGAAGGACATGTTAGCCAGTTGCGCCGGACCCGCGTCGGCGCGCTGGACGAATCCAATGCGATGACGCTCGCCCAATTGGAAGCCTTGGTCGACGACAAGGATGCTCTGACAAAAACGCTGCAACCCCTGGAAGCTGTCCTAGATGATGTGCCGATGATTGAAATCGACACGTCCGATGCCGCGGCGCTCAAACAAGGCCGGGAAATTGTCTTGCTGCCGCACCTGGTGGAGCAATGGCGCAACGAGACTGATTCCGATCCGGACAATCGATTGGCCCTCAGCCGTACAGACGGCACGGCGATCGCCCTGGGCGAGGTCAGGGCCGGTCGATTCCAGCCCAAAAAAGTCTTCCAAATCTAAGCGATTCACAGGCATTGGGCTTGACCGCCAGAGCCAAAAATTGCACCAGTCCCGCACAGTTTAGGGACGCTGTTTCAAAGAGGTATATTCATGCGCGTAGCAATGATCGGAACCGGCTATGTCGGCCTGGTAAGTGGGGCGTGTTTCGCAGATTTCGGCCATGTCGTGACATGTGTCGACAAGGATGCCAGCAAGATTGATCGCCTGCACCAGAATATCATGCCGATTTATGAGCCTGGCCTCGATGATCTGGTCGAAAAGAATGTCAAGGAAGAGCGCCTGTTCTTCACCACCGAGGCGAAAGACGCGATCGCGGATGCAGACGCTGTTTTCATCGCCGTGGGCACCCCGTCGCGCCGCGGGGACGGTCATGCCGATCTATCTTATGTCTATGCCGCCGCCGAAGAAATTGCCGAGCTGATGGACGGGTTTACCGTCGTCGTGACCAAGTCGACTGTACCGGTCGGCACGGGCGATGAAGTTGAAGAAATCATTCGCAAGAAACGTCCGGACGCTGACTTTGCAGTTGTCTCCAATCCCGAATTCCTGCGCGAAGGCGCGGCGATCAAGGATTTCAAAATCCCGGATCGGGTCGTTGTCGGAACCGATAATGAGCGTGCAAAAGAAGTGATGCGTGAGCTCTATCGCCCGCTCTTCCTTAACGAAACACCCATCCTGTTCACCGCCCGGCGCACATCAGAGCTGATCAAGTATGCCGCGAACGCGTTCCTGGCCGTGAAGATCACGTTCATCAATGAGATGGCGGATCTCTGCGAGGCCGTCGGCGCGAACGTGCAGGAAGTCTCTCGCGGGATTGGCCTGGATGGTCGGATCGGGCGGAAATTCCTCAATGCTGGTCCCGGCTATGGCGGATCTTGCTTTCCGAAAGATACATTGGCGCTGACCAAAACCGCCAATGATCACAATTCGCCTGTACGGATCGTCGATACCGTCGTCGAAGTGAACGCAGCCCGCAAGAAAGCGATGGCGGACAAAGTCATCAAAGCCATGGGCGGCAATGTCTCCGGCAAGACGATTGGCGTCCTGGGCCTGGCTTTCAAACAGAACACGGATGATATGCGCGACGCGCCAAGCCTGGACATCATTCCGGCGCTGGTTGAAGCGGGCGCAAACATCAAGGCCTTTGACCCGGAAGCTATGGAAGAAGCCAAGCATTTGCTGAATGGCATCGAATATTGCGACAGTGCCTATGACGCCGCCGAGGGGGCGGATGCGATGGTTATCGTCACCGAATGGGATCAATTCCGCGCGCTCGATCTGGATCGCATCAAGGCGGCCCTGAAAGAGGACATTGTCGTCGATCTGCGCAATATCTACACGCCGGAAGACATGGCCAAGCGCGGCTTTTCCTATACGTCGATCGGGCGTCCTGTTTAAACACACCACACCTACGGAGCCGAAATATGAAGTTCTTTGTCGATACCGCTGATACCGCCGCCATCAAAGAACTTGCGGCCACAGGATTAATTGACGGCGTCACCACGAACCCGTCCCTGATCATGAAATCCGGCCGCGACTTTGGCGAGGTCATCGCCGAGATCTGCGATCTGACCGAAGGACATGTCAGCGCCGAAGTGGTCGCAACCGAATGGGAAGCCATGGTTGCGGAAGGCAAGAAACTGCAAGCGATTGCCTCAAACGTGGCTGTGAAATTGCCGCTCACCATGGACGGGCTCCGCGCCTGCCGCGAATTGGCCGATATGGGCACGGCGGTAAATGTGACGCTTTGCTTCTCGGCCAATCAGGCCCTGCTCGCGGCCAAGGCGGGGGCAGCTTATATCTCTCCCTTCATCGGACGGCTGGATGATATCAATGTCGACGGCATGGAACTGATCGAGGAAATCCGCGTCATCTATGACAATTACATGTTCGAGACCGAGGTCCTCGCCGCATCCATTCGCAGCGCCAACCATGTCAAACAATGTGCCCTTGCCGGTGCAGATGTAGCGACGGTGCCGCCAAGTGTCCTGACCAGCCTCGCCAACCATCCGCTGACGGATAAGGGCCTGGCGGCCTTCCTCGCTGACGCAGCCAAAGGCGGCGTCAAAGTCTAGGCCGGACAGGTCCCGCCCGCCTCCTCAATCTCATCCAGGATGAGATCAAGCTGGTCGCCTAATTCATCAAGATTGCGATAGGTCGCGACCATTTCAGGGGTCGCCCCATCGGCCCGCGCCGCATCGCGAATCGCTTCGAACGCAGCTTCGGCATCGCCCTCGTGATCTGCCATTCGGGTCTCGATAAGCTCAAACGACTCGACCGCTCGGGTGCGTTCATTATCAGGCAATGCCAGAAGGACAGTGGTCACGCAGTCGCAATAGGCCTCTATATTGAGGCCCGCCCTGACAACACTGTCGCGGACTTGCGGGTCCGCCATGACCGCATTGCAGGTTCCGTTGAGCGCCGTTTCGGGATTTGGCGCGCAGGCTGTCAGGATGACTGCACCGGCCATCAAGCTGAAACTGAGTCTGTTCATGATTGTCCTCCCTGTTAAGCGATCAACAAATAAACAAACGGCGCATCTGTCCAGATGCGCCGCTCCTGAATGGTTTGGTGTGTTACTAAGCGCCCGTCGCGCCGACCAGAATCGTCTGAGGCTTGCGCTTGTCAAACATCGACCAGACACCTTCGTCACCATGCCAGTCGCCTTGCGTGGCGCCTTTCGAATACTCCGTCGCACGGGCTTCGAAGAAATTCGCGTGTTCGACGCCGTTCAGGATCTCAGTCAGCCATGGAATCGGGTGGGTGTCGACGCCATAGATCGGATCGAGCTTGAGCTGCCCCATCCGCCAGTCGGCAATATAGCGGATATATTGCTGGATATCTTCAGGCGTCATGCCTTCGACTTCGCCAGCTTCGAAGGCCAGTTCGATAAACTTGTCTTCCAGCTTCACGACGGTCTCACAGGCTTCACGAATGCGATTCTTGACCGGTGTGGTCAGTGCCCCGGTTTCGGCTGCAAAGGTGTGGAACATTTTCATCATGCCTTCGCAGTGCAGCGACTCATCGCGCACGGACCAGGATACGATCTGTCCCATG
>JBCCZH010000199.1:0-6007 GCA_039188075.1 Pseudomonadota bacterium | reverse complement strand
TGACGCGCCAGATCCAGCCACAGGCCCTGATCCAGCATCGCTTCGCCCTGGGCGGCCAGAAATCGCATCTTGGGCGGCATATGACCGGACCGTTTGGCCCGGGCTTTCAGCGCCTCATAATGCTGTCGCATCGCGCCGAAGAGGAGAATAATCTCGCATCCGATGGCGCCGGTCTTGTTCAATCCGAAGGTCAGGACATCAATCCCGGCCTTCCAGCTCATCTCGGCGGGTGTGGCGCCGGTTGAGACCAGCGCATTGGCGAGGCGGGCCCCATCGAGATGCACGTTCAGGCCGTCTGCCTTGGCCAGGTTCGTATAGTGTCGAACCTGATCGACGGAATAGGCTGTCCCGCACTCGGTCAGATTGGTCAGGGACAGTGTTTCGAGCGGCGTTTCATGCACGAAACCCGGATCATTTTGCGCCAGCGCCTGACGCAAGGCGGTCTTGTCGATCTGCGCGCCATGCCCGGGCAGCAGCCGCAGCTTGGCCCCGCCGGTAAAGAATTCCGGTGCGCCGCGCTCATCGCGCTCAATATGCGCCTCTTCATGACAGGCAATTGCGCCGATGGACGAACACATGACGGACAAGGCCAGCGCATTCGACGCCGTACCGCTGGCGCAGACCCAGGCGTCAAAATCCTCAGTCTCGAACGTATTGGCGAGCGACGCGCGAAGCCGAGCGGACACTGGATCAGCCCCATAACTTGAAGCGCTGCCAGTATTCACCGCTGCCAGAGCATTGATGACAGACGGGTGCGCCGGCGCCGTGGTGTCTGAGGCAAAGTCCATTCGGCTAAAGCATCACATCCGGCGTTTGCCACATCAAGTGCTGACCGCCATCGCTGGCAATCATCTGCCCGGTAATGCTGTCCGCTTCGATCAGATAGCGCAGTGTTTTAACAATTTCGCCCGGATTGGAGCCCTGCTGGGTGAGCGTGGCCTGGGCTTCGGCGGCGAATTCACCCGGCTTCTGATGGACGTTTTCGAGCGTCGGGCCGGGGCCGATCCCGTTAACCCTGATATTCGGGGCAAAAGATTGCGCCAGGGTCCGCGTCGCGGTCCACAGCGCCGATTTGGATAGGGTATAGGTGAAAAAGAGCGGGTTCAGCTTGCGCACGCGCATGTCCAGCATATTGACGATCAGGCCGGCCTCGTCCTGCGGCAAGGCGCGGGCAAAATGCTGCGCCAGCAAGATGGGCGCGCGCAGATTGGGGCCCATGTGAAAGTCCCAATTGCGGCGGCTATGCTCCAGCGCGGTATCGTCTTCAAACGTCGAGGCGGAATTGACCAGAAGCGTCAGCGGTCCGCCCAGCGCCTCCTGCGCCGCGCGTTCCAGGGTGGCGGTCTGTTCTTCATCGGCGAGATCGGCCTGAACCAGTTCGGCGACGCTGCCAGCGGCCCGAATCGTCTCTGCCGTGGCGTCTGCGCCAGCTTTGGAGCCGCGATAGTGCACCGCGACCGACCAGCCATCGGCGCCCAGGGCTTCTGCCATGGCCTTTCCAAGGCGCGCGCCAGCGCCAGTCACCAGCGCCCGTTTAGGGCCTTCAGAGACACGATTAGCCACTTAGTCCTCCCCGGCCTGGTTTGGGACAAAGTCATTGAAAAGGCTGAGAATCCCGGTGTGCGACCGGGTCAGACATGCACGCAAGGCGCTCAATTAGTCGAAACGACGAAAGTCGATCAAATTGAGGATCGCGAAAACCGCAACAGTGGCAAGGATAGCCCAGACAGATGCGTGGATCATGATGACAGCCCTTTAAAAACTTGCGACCTGTTAAACCGTCTTGGCTGATTTGGCGAGCCCTGATTCCCAGATAAAGGGGGAAAGACGTGACAGATCTCCGCATGCACCTGTTCCGGCTTTGGTTTCGGCTGTCTCGGCCGATGACGCTCGGTGCCCGGGCGGTTGTGGAAAATGAAGGCGGAGAGGTGCTGCTGGTCCGCCATACCTATACCAAAGGGCTTTACTTGCCGGGCGGCGGCGTCGAACGGGGCGAGACCGTCCAGCAGACCATACGCAAGGAGCTGGAAGAAGAGGGCGGCATTCGACTGCTGCGCGATGCAGTTCAGTTGGGCATTTTCTCGAACCACCAGATCATGAAAAATGACCATGTCATCCTGTTTCGTGTCGAAGCCGGGACCTGGGAGCCTTGCGGCGACCCGATTGGTCGCGAGATTGCTGAATTGGTCTGGTGCGATCCGCTGGCCCCGCCGGACGATGCGACGCCCGCCACGAAACGGCGATTACAGGAAGTGTTCGCGGCTGCAGCGGCTTCCGAGCACTGGTAATCGCTCAGCTCTGCGTCATCGCCAGAACGGCCGGCAGCGCCATGAAGGCCAGGGCTCCGGCAAGCAGGATGAGCAATCCGAATTTCTGCCAAATGCGTCTCATGGAATCCCTTAGACTCCGCAATGGAGGCGCGATTGCGGACGAGACCACGGCACAATTTAGGCGGGCACATAAAACTTAGACGCGAAGTTTAAGCGAGTATTAAAGCCTCGCCGCCATAAGGGGCGCGTGTCGGGTTTCCCCTTTTCCCGGCACGGCAAGCAGGAAACTGGCGCGCGTTCGCAGATTGGATGCCGCGCCGGACCGGAACGAGACGGCCGCGTTCATTATGGGCGCGGTCGTTTTCCATCCGCGATCAGGGCGCCGAGATAGAGTCCCAGTGTATAAACGGACAGCAGAGCGGCGAGCCAGACGATCACCAGGCCCGTATCCCACAGCATCTCACGCGCGAGCGGGCCGGCGAGGAGAAGGGTTGAAATCGCAAGCATTTCCAGAGCGGTTTTCCATTTTGCAAGCTTCGAAACAGGCATCTCCACGGCGGGGATGAGCCGCAACCCGGTCGCGATGACATCACGGAGAATGATGAGCAAGCTGGGAATCAGCAACAGATTGTTCCAATCCCGGGTCGCCGCGAGGGCAAGCAAGCTGAGCCCGACCAGAACCTTGTCCGCGATCGGGTCGAGAAACGCCCCCAACGCGCTGACGGCGTTCAGCTTTCGCGCCGCCCACCCGTCCGCGAAATCGGTCAGGGCGACAAAAATGAAAGCGATGAGGGGCCAAATCGATGGCGCAGGCAGGGTCAGGATCAACCAGGCCACGGCAAGGGCCAGCCCGATGCGGGCTAGGGTCAATGTATTGGGCAACCAGGTCAGGGTCATGCGGCGCGGTTTCTTGGCATCGCCTCGTTGTAAGCCCGTTCGCGCAGCGGTCCAGATGCAACGCGCACGGCTGGCACAGGCCTCAGGGCAGCTTGTCCGGATTGCGCATGACATAGAGCCAGCCCACATCGCCATTCGGCGCTGGCGCCAGGGTCATGATGAAATCAATCACGCCATTCACGCGGCGGATTATGCCGGGTTTGCCATTCGAGACACAAGGCTCCAGCGTCCAGTTCTCTTCCGCCACCGAACGTCGCCAGACGGCCGCCAGGACCTGAACGATATCATCCGGTCCAACCAGAACGCGCCGTGCTGCGCGGGCCTTGCGGCCACCATCCGAGATCGCGACCGCATTCGGCGCGAACAGGCGTTTGGCGGTATCGAAGTCCTCCGCCGACACAGCGGCGAAGAAGCGTGTAATCAGATCCTGGACCTCATGCGGGGGCGCGTCGAAGCGTGGCCCGCTCTCTTGTAGTTTCCTGTGCGCGCGGCTGACCAATTGGCGACAGGCCGGCTCGCTTTTGACGAGGGTTGCCGAGATATCGTCATACCCGGCATCGAAGGCTTCGCGCAGGATGAAGGCAGCGCGTTCTTCCTCGCCCAGGCGTTCCATGGCCCAGAGCAGGGCCAGCTCGCATTCCTGGGCGAGCTCAAAATCATGCTCGGGGCCGACCTCACTCTGCAAGAGCGGTTCAGGCAGCCAGGGTCCGACATAGGTTTCCCGCCTTTGCCGCGCCGATCGCAGGGCATCGATGGCAATATTGGTCGCGGCCCGCCGCAGCCAGGCGGCCGGGTTGGTGACTTTCGCATGATCGGCTTGCATCCACCGCAACCAGGTGTCCTGGACCGCATCCTCAGCGCCCGCCCGGTCGCCCAGCATGCGATAGCAGAGCGCGGTCAGCTGCTGGCGTTCGGCCTCAAAAGTTGCGGTTGCTGTATTCATGACGGCGCCAAAGCGAGCTCCTGTTTGCCATCAAAGACCAATTGGTGGCAGGCATGTCCATATCCAAGGCCGCGCTTGAAGACCGGATAGAAACGCCCGGTCGCGGCCGCAAACGACGCTGCCACGACGGCCTGGCGGCCATACCTGGTTTCGATTTCGGCCTGCAAATCATCGACGTCCAGATGACCGTGTATGGCGGCCATGGCAAAGCGAAATCCGAGGCCGATATCGCCGGCCTGCTCAGGATCGCCATCAAAACAGCGCTTCAGATCCATCGTGTCGGCACCCGCGGCCTGCGCCATATCGACCACCAATTGCGCGCAAGGGCCGCAATCGCCTTCCAGCGTCGAGGCGAAAATCGCCCCCATCCAGATCTGTGCAGCGGCTTTCGGACCGCGATACTGACTGATCAGCGGAAAGGCCGACAGGCGCGCCCCGGCGCCGGTCGAGGTGTTGATGACGTCCAGCATGTAGCTGACATCATAGTCATAGGTTTTGCCAAAGGTGCGGGCACCGCGTCTGAGTAGCCATTTGATCATTTTTGAAGTCCTTGCAGAGTCGGGGGGAGTTTCATGGCCGCAAACAAAGCGAGCCAGGCCGGCAATTGAATGCCGACCAGATTGATCAGCGCGATCTGGTCGACCGGGAAGCCCCGCACGATCCAGATCCAGATATGAAACACAGCGTGCAGACACGGCCAGACCGCGCCGAACACCGCCACCGCGCGGTTCTGATGGAGCGTGCCCCAGAGCAAGGCCCCGCCACTGGTCAGAAAGGCCAGGCCCGCATCCCGAATGAAGTGGGTATTGAATGGACCCATCATCGCGACGCCGGGCGTCTGGTCGTAAAAGGCCTGAGGCGCCACAAACATGTAGATGGCGGTCAACAGGTAGAGGGCGGAGATTGCGAATAAAGGAAGTTTCATCTGGTTCTTGCGCCTTTCAATGGTGTGACGAGACAGGCTCTCATTTTGTGACAGCGGTGCTGAACAAACAGCGCTGCATGGGCCGTTTGTAGCAAACGTTCCTGCGGATCGGGGATCACGCTTCTCGCTGCGTTTCAATCCGCGAACGTGTTGGAAAAGTAATTTTGGATTGGCGCCCAGGTTTGCTTTAGTCACACCCAGTTCCTCAGCGTGGTGAGGGGAGGCCTACCGTGCGGTTTATTCTGATCATCGTCTTGTTGGCTGGCGCCGGGTTTGCCGGCTGGATCGCTGGCAGCCTGCATCCCGCGCCTGCAGCGATATCCGCACCGATCCAGGCCTTCCTGGCAAATACTGCAAGCGAGGCCGACCAGACAGACTCGGAATTGGAAGGAACAGATGTGGTTGATCCCATACCTGATCCTGCGCCCGACCCGGTCGTGACATCTCCCGGCGCTTCATCCAGCACCACCGATCCGACGGACACGCTGGACCAGTATCGGCTTTGGATCAGCGAAGCCCGGGCGCAGCACCCTTATCCAGAGTCCGAGGAAAAGATGTTCGAGGTCATGATGTGTGAGTCCGGCGGGCGCGCCAACATTGTCAATCCGGCCGGGCCTTATTCAGGTCTGTTTCAATATGTAGCTGGCACCTGGGCCGGTGACTGGAACCAATATCGCGACAGCGATATTCTTGATGCCAGGGCGCAGATCTTCGCCACGGCGCTGGCCTGGAACAATAATATGCAAAGCCATTGGGGCTGTTATTCCCGCTCCCATTAGCGCGGGAAGGGCGTCCTTAGCTGCCGGGTCCACCGAGTAGTTCCCCAACATCCTCGGTCTGAGCAACGCCTGGCTGATAAGCAACGATCTCGCCGCGTGCATTGCGCAGCCGGACATAAGAGACGACCTGATTGACACCGCCGACCAGGCTGGCTTCTTCCGCCGCCTGTTCCAGTTCTTTTGCCGACCGTGC
>JBCCZH010000198.1:0-6017 GCA_039188075.1 Pseudomonadota bacterium | reverse complement strand
CTCAGCCAGACCCTGTTTGGCGCTGCCCCCTCAAACACGGTTCTCTCCTTGCTCGCCGCCGCCTGCATGACCGGCGTGACCTTTGCCGGCTTCCGAGCCATCAATCTGCTGGCGACGCTGATGGTCCCCGTCCTCGCCATTGTCACCGTGGTCCTGGCCTATAGCGCGCTCACCACCGTCCCGCTGCAGGACATGATGACGGCTGAAAAAGCGGCGCCCTTGACCGTCGGCGCCGGAATCTCGGCGATTGTCGGCGCGATCATTATTGGCGCCATCATCTTGCCCGACATCACCCGTTTCGTCAGAAGCTGGCGCGGGGCGATGGGCGTAACCTTCATCTCTTACATGATTGTCCAGCTCGCCGTCATGACCGCGGCCAGCCTGGCCGGTGCGGCCACGGGATCGCACGACATTATCGACATCATGCTGCAATTCGGCCTCGGGCTGGGCGCCTTTGTCATCGTGATTGCCGGCAGCTGGGTGCTCAACGCTCTCAACCTTTATTCCACTGTGCTGTCGATCAAGGCGACCTTTCCAAAGCTTGATCGCAACCTGCTGATCATTGGCCTCGGTGTGTTCGGCGCCGGTGCGGCCTTGCTAAACCTGCTCGACATATTCGTGGTCTTCCTGATCTATCTGTCGATCATCTTCATTCCGGTCGCCGGGATTATAATCACCGACTATCTGTTTGTCCGGCGCGATGATTACCGGATTGAGCAACTCGACAATAATCGCAAATTCGCACCGATCGCGTTCTGCGCCTGGTTCATTGGCGCCAGTATCTCCTTGCTGATGTATTGGGGCGTGCTGCAATCGCCCAGTCGCATCGAAGCAATTGATGCGATCCTGATCACGGCGGTGAGCTATCTCGCCTTGAGCTGGATCACCGCGAAACTGTCTCCCACCCCAACGTCAACAGAGAGCTAGACCATGCGGATCGGAATCGATGTCGGCGGCACGCATACGGATGCGGTGATCATGGACGGCAATTCGGTCATCACCTCAACCAAGGTCCTGACCAGTGCGGATGTCATGGAAGGTGTCGCCAATGCGCTCGATACTGTTTTGCAGGATAGCGGCCTGCCCAGCGCGCAGATCCAGTCGGTGATGATTGGTACGACGCAATTCACCAATGCTATCATCGAGCGTCGGCAATTGGCCGAGACCGGCGTCTTTCGGCTTTGCCTGCCGGCGGGCCGGGGCCTGCCGCCAATGGTCGACTGGCCTGATGATATTGCCGATGCGGTCGGGCGGCATGCCTATCCGCTGCATGGCGGTTATCTCTATGATGGCTGGCCCGTGGCTGACCTGAACGAGGATGAGATCGACAAGGCGATTGTCGATGCCAAAGCCAAGCGGCTGAAGAATTTTGCCATCGCATCGGCCTTTTCGCCGATGAATGCTGAACCGGAGCAGATCGTGGCGGCGCGCCTGAAAGAAGCTATCCCGGACGCGCACATCACCTGTTCGCAAAGCTTTGGGCGCCTGGGTCTGATGGAGCGTGAGAATGCCGCCGTGCTGAATGCGACGCTGTTGCAATTTGCGGATACGGTCGTGTCTGCCTTTCTCGATGCCTTGCGCACGCGCAACCTGACCTGCCCTGTCTTTATCAGCCAGAATGACGGCACCTTGATGAGCGCTGATTTCGTCCGCGCCTTTCCCGCCCTGACCTTTGCCTCCGGACCGACCAATTCCCTGCGCGGCGCCATGCTGCTGACCGGCCTGGAGGATGCCATTGTTGTCGATATTGGCGGCACCACGTCCGACATTGGCGTGCTGCAGGGCGGATTCCCGCGCGAATCCAATGCGGTGATCGAAGTGGGCGGCGTCAGGACCAATTTCCGCATGCCGGACATTCAGGCCATCGGCCTCGGCGGCGGCAGCCTGGTCAGCGCCGATGGCGAGACCCTGGGCCCGCAATCGGTCGGTCATCGCCTGACCACGGAAGGCCTGGTCTTTGGCGGCAATACGCTGACCGCGACTGATATTATTGTCGCCAGCGGGCATCAGAAGATTGGCGATGTCAGTGCCGTCGCCGGCCTGGCCTCGGATCTGGTCGAAACCGCGCGCCAGAAAATGCTGACCATTCTCGATCGCGGGATTGATATGATGAAACCTGGCGCCGTCGATATGCCAGTCATTCTGGTCGGTGGCGGATCTATCCTGGTCACCGGCGACTTGCAGGCGGCCAGCCAGGTCCATCGGCCTGAACATGCCGGCGTCGCGAATGCGATTGGCGCTGCGATCGCGCAAGTCGGCGGCGAAAGCGAAAAGATTGTCTCTTACCAGTCCATCGCGCGCGAGGATGCGATTGCCGAACTGCGCGCCGAGGCGGATGCAAGAGCATTGGGCGCAGGCGCCACAAAAGAGAGCCTGCGCGTGGTCGATATTGAAGAGACCGAAGTGCCTTATATGGGCCAGGACACGATGCGGGTCCGGGTCAAGGTGATTGGCGAACTCGCAACCTCATCAGCGGAGGCAGGGGCATGAAACTCGGTGCAGAACATCTCGACGATCTCGCGCTCGGATCGGTCTTCCTGGCCACGGGTGGCGGCGGCGATCCGCATGTCCCGAAACTGCTCACCCATGAAGTGTTGAAGCGACAGGGCCCTGTCGACCTGCTCAAGCCAGAGGACTTACCGGATGATGCTTTCGTCGCCGCGATCGGCAATGTCGGCGCCCCAACGGTCAGTCTGGAACTCCTGCCCTCAGATGATGAAGCGCTGATTGCCCTGGAAGCCTTTGAACAGCAGATGGGCCGCAAGCTCGATGCTGTCGTCTCGTTCGAGATTGGCGGCGGCAATTCGCTGATCCCGATCATGGCGGCGGCCAGTCGCGGCATTCCCGTCGTCGATGGAGACGGTATGGGCCGCGCCCTGCCCGAGGCACAGATGATGACCTATGCCATTCGCGGCATTCCCTCGACCCCGGCTCTGGCCTGTGACTATGCCCGCAATGTCACCCTGTTCACGACCAAGGGCACCGACGTGTATGAGCGCCATATTCGTGCCCTGGCCATGAGTTCCGGCGGCATGATCACGACGGTCGAGCATGGTATGACCGGCGCCGTTCTGAAGGATGCGCTGATCCCGGGCACAGTCAGCTTTGCGCTGAAGCTCGGCACATTTCTCCGCGAACATCGTGGCCAGGCAACGGCTCTGTTTGATCCACTTAAGCAACTTATCGCAGACTCCATCTATGGCGAGTGTCGGCTGATCCATACCGGCAAAGTGGTCGATAAATCGACGCGCATTGTCGGCGGCTTTGATGTCGGCAACACAATTGTCGAGGGCTTTGCATCGGATGAGCCGCCGGTCGAAATCGATATCAAGAATGAATACCTCCTCGCCCGGCGCGGCGATCAGGTGCTGGCCTCGGTGCCGGATCTGATCATCATTGTCGATTATGAAACGTCCGAGCCGATCAATTCCGAGCGGCTGCGTTATGGTCAGCGAATCGCGATCTTCGCAATTGGTTGTCCTGACTTCTATCGCAGCGCCGACGCCTTGAAGGCGGTCAGCCCGCGGCATTTCGGATTTGATCTCGATTATATCCCATTGGAACGATTGCCAAATTAGCGGCGCGCCTTATGCCATAAGGTCTGGAAGTGCCAAATTGGGAGTTGGGACCGACCATGAATTTACATCGTTTCTTTGCCGCGATTCCCGCGGCTTTGGCGGCGGCTGGCCTCGCGGCCGCGGCGCCGGGCACCGTGCTCAAGGGTGCTGACATTATTGATGTTGAAAATGGCAAAGTGATCCGCGGCCAGGTGGTCGCCATCGAGGATGACAAGATCGCCTATATCGGCTCAGAGCGTCGCTTGCCGGATGGCGACTGGACAGAAATTGATCTTGCCGGCGCGACCCTGATGCCGGGCCTGTCCGACAGCCATGTTCACCTGACCTCTGGCGCCAATGTACATGGCTTCCGGCGGCTGACCCGCTCGACATCGCGTGCTGCCATCAGCGGTGTCGTCAACGCGGAGATTACCTTGCTGGCCGGTTTCACCACCGTGCGCAATCTCGGCGCCCCGGGCTTTACCGATATCGACTTGATGAAAGCCATTAATGAAGGCGAGATTATCGGACCGCGCATTATCGGCGCCGGACAGTCCATCGGCATTACCGGCGGTCATTGCGGCGACGCGACCCTGCTGCCTTATGAAGCGCAAGTCCGCACCGGTGGCCGCGCCGATGGTCCCTGGGAAGTCCGCCAGAAGGTACGTGAGAACAAGAAGTATGGCGCCCGGGTGATCAAATTCTGCGGCACGGGCGGCGTCCTGTCGCCCAATACATCGATCAATGCGCAGCAATATTCGCTGGAAGAGATGAAGGCGATTGTTGACGAAGCGCGCCTGCTGGATCTGAAAGTCGCGGTCCACGCGCATGGCCCGCGCGGAATCCAGTCGGCCATCGAAGCGGGTGTCGACTCGGTCGAACATGCCAGCATGATCACCGATGAGAGCATCGCCCAGGCGGTTGAACAGGGCACCTATCTGTCCATGGATATCTATGTCTCCGACTATATTCTGTCAGAGGGCGAAGCGGCTGGAATCCTTGAGGAATCTCTCGCCAAGGAACGGATGGTTGGCCGGGTCCAGCGGGAACGCTTCCAGGCCGCCCATCGCGCTGGCGCCAATATGGCCTTTGGCAGCGATGCCGGCGTCTATCCGCATGGCACCAATGCCCGGCAATTCTCGAAAATGGTCGAATGGGGCATGTCGCCCATGCAGGCCATTCAGACCGCAACGCTGAGCAATGCCACCCTGTTCGGCATTGAGGATGAAATCGGCTCGATCACTGTCGGCAAGGCCGCAGATCTGATCGCGGTAACGGGCGATCCGCTCGACAATATTCGCGAACTGGAAGACATCGATTTCGTGATGAAGGCAGGCGTGGTCTATCTCGACGAGATCAGCAATTAAGCGTCATACAGTCCGTCAAACCGGGCAAACACATCAGGACCGAGCGCCGACTTAAGCGGCGCGAGATGCGCCTCCACTTTGCGCCAGGCACCAATGCCGCGCGTATTGATCGGCTGTCGGACTTGCTCGCTACTGGCAGTGCGCACGGCGCGATCGGTCTTGTGAAAGTTGAGGCAGGCCGGCTCGAACGCGACGCCAACATGATCCAGCAGGGCGCGGATCCTGGCTTCCGGGTCGCGCACCAGATCTTCATATTGCACGGTCAGTACGCGGCCCGGAAGAACCGCGTGCCAATGATCCATCAGGCGCAAATAGTCACGATAAAAAGCGCCGATATGATCCAGCCCATAACTGAACTCAACGCCGGTCGGAAAATGCTGTTTGTAGAGACTTAGTCCGCAATCCATCGGATTGCGCCTGGCATCAATGATGATGGCATTTGGCAAGCACTTATGGATCAGGCCGATATGGCGAAAATTGAAGGGCAGCTTGTCCGTGAAGAACCGTGTGGCGCCGGTTCGAAACAGCGCACCATCGTCGAGATAGGCTTGTCCAAACATGGAAAGATCGGCTGGTGACAGGTGGCCAACCTTGTCGAGCAGGCTGCCTTGATGCTCCAGCGCACATTTGACATGGGCCTTGCGCGCAATGCTGGGCATGACGGGTTGTTCAATCGTCCCCTCAATCTCGGAATGACTGGCCAGGATTTGTTCAATCAGGGTCGAGCCTGAGCGCGGCAAGCCGAGAATGAAAACAGGGGTCGGTCCCGTCGGGGCCTGGGCTGCCTGTCTCGAGAGGATTTCAGCTGAAAATGCCGAGATACGCGTCGATACCTCGTTCGCGAACACATTGGGATCATAAGATGCGTTCGGGTGCAGCTGGTTGGCGCTGTGATACAGCGCCATGGTCTGATCCCAGTCGCCTTCGGTTTCGCTCGCCTTGGCCAGCGCGAATGTCGCGACGCATTTTTCCGGTTCTGGCAGAGATGGCGTGGCCAGCAGGGTGCGGATGGCCGCACTATCAGCACTCGAGAAGGCAAAGGTCTTCATATCCGCGAGCGCCCACCAGGCGCCGGCATTGAGTGGATTATCCG
>JBCCZH010000197.1:0-6022 GCA_039188075.1 Pseudomonadota bacterium | reverse complement strand
TGAGTTCGTCCGCGTGGTAATTGCCGGTACCGGGATCCTGTTCATCGTGATGGGCAATTATCTCCCGAAAACCCGCCAAAACTGGTTCCTGGGCGTGCGGACGCCATGGACGCTGTCCAGCGAATATACCTGGGAAAAGACACATCGGCTGGCCGGTCGCCTGTTCTTCGGAGTCGGCTTTGTCTGCATAATTTGCGCGTTTATCGTCGATGGCATTGCGCTGGTCGGCGTGGTCACAGGCTCAGCGGTCAGCGTCGCACTGATCAGCATTGTCTATTCCTTCATCATTTATCGCGGGGCGCCGGATAAACGAGTCAGTCCTGACTATATTGTTTGATACTTTGCGGTTGGCTGAGGCGCGAGTGGATTATTCGATCGTCTCATCCGCGCTCAAGACCACGGCCATTTCACCATCGGCCTGCATTTCCATTGGCTTGGCAGCTTTGCGGGCGTCCTCCGCCGTCTTCCAGTCACCCACTTCAATGCGCGCCGCATAGCCGCGGGACAGTCCAGTTTCAGCCGACGGTTTCGCCGTCGCCCGGACCCGTAAATAGTGCACGCCATCCGTCAGGCCGGTAAAGTCCACACGCCAGGTATGGGTCGTTCCGTTGGCCATACTGACGGTCTGAGTCGCCCCTGGCCCGAACACGTCCAACCCCTCATTGCTGGAGGCGATAAGATCGAGCGTCCCAACCGGATAGCCTTCATTTATCGTGAAGATCACATAGCCATTGCCATCGACCGAAACCGGGCCGGACGTCTCATGTGAAAAACTGACAGAGGCCCCTGGTTTGACCGTCGACACGGCCGGACCCAGTGTCACAGAAGACGACTTGTCCGCACTTGGAACGGGTGCTGGTGTTTCTGCGACCGTCTCATTCGATGCGGGTGCGGTGCAACCAGCCAAGGCGATCGCCAATCCTGTCAGGAACAATGCTGTTGGGGTCATCTTCATGGGATCCGCCCTTTCCGTCTAGTTCACGTCAAAGCTGAAACAGCTTGGCGCGGCTGGCGCGGCGCCGCAGCTGGCATTGTTACAGTCAAAGATCTCGATCGCATACGTGCCGGCATCCAGCGTGCCGGTCCAGGTCTCTGTACCGTCTAGGCCGGACTGCGCCCGCCGATCCTGTCCGCGGTTGTCGCTGGTGAACAACCGTCCGCGCTCCCAGATAAAGAAATCGGGATCTGTGGTGGTGGTGGCCGGACCGGAAACTTCTGTGGCGGTCATTGTCACAGCACCAGTTGATGGCAGGGTCAGGCTGATGAATTCGCGCACACCATGCCGGTTCCGATCGCCATTTTCTGCTGTTGAGCAGACCGTCACCGCCGCGCCGCCCTGGGTCACAATATTGTAAACCGGTAACGTGTCGGCAATGCCGCCATCATTGGTTTCCCCGACGCCGCGCGGTCCAGTGCCATTTATGTCCTCTGCGTTCAGCAGCGCGTCGAGCGCGGCACCGTCGACGCTCGGTTCGTCGCGTACGCGGTCAGCAAAAGCAAAAATCGTCGTGAAATCAACATTGTTGATATAGTCCGGGTCAGTGAAGGCATTATAGAGCGGTTCCAGTCCACCAGATATCGTGTCGACCCCATCATTATTGCTGTCATAGATATCATACAGGATCTGCTGCACCGACGCTTCATTATACCAACCGCTTTCGCGCCCACCTGACGGTGGAGGACTGGTGAGATCAGCCTCGACGCTGAACGCAAACCCGGATCCCTGCTGAGCGCCATCTGTGTCACGATAGACCGGATCGTCCAGGATCATCCCGGCAAACGCATTCCCCCAGCCTTCACCAAAAGACAGACGCGAGTCGAGCCGAACGCTCAGACTGTGCGACCCGCCGGGTGAATCTGAGCGCGCCAACTGGTCTTCAAAATAGTGTCCGAATTCATGCACAATAACCGAGACATCATACTCGTCCGTATCGTCATCCTCGTCGCCGAGAATCCGAATGGTCGGTGTTCCACCCGCGGAGCGTGTATAGGACGACGTTCCAATCTCGCCATTTGCGACACTGCCGCTCATCGCGACATTATTGACGCTCCACAGGACATCCAGTTCGGGGAAGACGACATCCGGATCGATCGCCGCAATATCTGTCACAGTCTCATACATCGCATTGAGGATCGAGAACGGCGCTGCTGCGCGGGCGGTATCCGACGTGTATCCGCCATTGCCGGCGTTCAGGCTTGGATCCCATCCGGACCCGGCATTCAGGTTGCGGGTCGAATTGGTCGTTCCAGAATCGGTCAAGCTGCCCGCCAGGACGTAAATCGCATTGCCGCTGGTATTGTCGAGGACCTGAATGTCCCAGGTCGCGCCTGAGGTTTGCTGCATCTCGCTGCGGACCTGAATGCGAACATCGGTCGAGGCATCTACGGAAACCGAATAGCCACCGCTGGCATCGGTCACATCGGTATCCAGGACGGTGCCGGTAGCACTGACGGCCTGAACCACGGCGCCGCGCACCGGATCCTGTGTAATGGAATCATAATCGAGCGCTGAAGGAACCACGGCAGAGCCCGATCCGGCTCCGGTCAGATGCGGCACGCGATCAAACGTTACCTGCCCCGAAATCGTCACCGAACCTGATGGCGGCGGTGGAGGGGGCGGCGGTGGAGGGGGCGGAGGGGGTGGTGGTGGTGGCGGAGGAGGAGGTGGTGGTGGAGGGGGAGACAGCGTCGAACCGCCACCGCCGCCGCCACAGGCCGCAACCATTCCGGCAGCAAAAACCACAGCGACCACGCTGGCAACGCTTCGCATCTTTGAGGCGCGCACAAGTCTCATTTCAGCTCTCCGCTCAAACGCTCATTCCTATCGTTCAGGCGGCACTGCTCCGAACGACCCCAGGGTGACAATCCCTGTTCTCTCGAACGCTAAGCTGCGCGAACTCCTGACACGAGGCAAGATTACAACTGAACAGATGACCAAAAGTTGAAGTTTATGTGCATAAAACAGAAGACGCAGGGAAATACCCTGCGCCTTCCTCTCACCCGCGTCACGTCCCGAGCCTGCGGGGAAGCTCACTCACACAGTGAGGGTTATCTATTGCTGCCTTTGCGGTCCTTGACGTCTTCTTCCTCCGCCACAGCGCGGTCTTCAGCGTCAAAGACGATTTCGGCTTCTTCGCCCTTGCCATAGTCACGGGCTTTCTTGGCCAGACGTTCCTGGGTCAGGGACAGCGTACCGGCGCTCACCGCCATTTGCTTGGACCGATCGACACCAACGGCGTCCGCATCGCCAAAGCTGGCAAATTCAGCGCCCAGGAAGACCACTTCCCAGCCGCGCGCTTCGGCGCGATCCAGCGCGGCCTTGGCCCCGTCACGGGTCACTTCGCGAGACGAGTTCTCATGGCCATCGGTCATGATCACAATCACCGCTTTTTCAGGATTATCAGCCTCGGCCATGGTGATCGTCCGGTTAATAGCGTCAAACAGCGGGGTCATGCCGCGCGGGCTGACTTCATCATTGGTGACCGTCGTCCAGGCATCGGGCTGTACATTGGTCCGCAGCACATCGAACTGGAAGCCTTCCTGATGGTCGAACACGGCCAGGGTGACAGAGGTTTCAAGGTCATCGGCTTCGCCTTCTTCGACTTTGCCAATGGCTTCGGCATAGGCATTCACCGAGCCGAGGGCCTCGTCCCAGATGTCAGACATGGAGCCTGTCCGGTCGAGGAGAATATAGGAGGAAACAGCTTTCATAATCGGGGTATCCGCAATCGGTTCAGGGCTGGGCTTGGTTTTGGCGTGCGCGCCGAAGGCGACCGCAGCTGCGGCGACGACACTGGCGACAGATAGGCTGGTAATTTTCATGAGGGGCGTTCTCCCATTCGCTGTTCGATGGGAAAGAGTATCGATTTGAAACAAGGCGATGACCCGGCTGCCATTAAGGCATTTTAACCTTATTTGTGACCAGAAAATCCGAATTCAGTCATCATCTGTTCAGATTAGACATTTGCGCCTGAGTCGCGCTGCGCTATGCCGACTCCATGATGCGTTTCTCTTTCGCTTTGAGTGGGTTGGCCATGGTCGCTTCATCTTGTGCAACACCGCCTGAACCGCTGCCGGAGGGCTTGAGCCTGCCGGATGGCTACAAGCTGGTCTGGGCCGATGAGTTCGAGACCGATGGCCTGCCCGATCCGACCAGGTGGGGCTATGACACGCATCGCAATGCTGAAGGCTGGTACAATGACGAGCTGCAATATTACAGCGCCGCGCGGCCTGAAAATGCCCGGGTCGAGAATGGCCGCCTGATCATTGAAGCCCGCCAGGAGCCGGTCCCGGCCGAGTCCTTCCCGGATTCAGGTGGCCAGGCCTATACCTCTGCCCGTTTGCTCACCGAAGGCCTCGCGGCGTGGCAGTTCGGCTATTTCGAAATCCGCGCCAAGCTGCCCTGCGGCCGCGGGCTATGGCCCGCCATCTGGACCCTGCCGGAGGGCGGCTTCACCTGGCCGGATGATGGCGAGATCGACATTATGGAATATGTCGGCTGGGACGCGAACCAGTTCCACGCCACCGTTCACACCCGTGACAACAACCACACGCTCGGCACGCAATTCGGCGCCAGCTATCCCAGCCCGACAGCCTGCGGGGCTTTCCACACGCACAGCCTGCTCTGGACCGAGGACGAGATTCTCGTCGCCGTCGATGGCACGCCTTATTTCCGCTATCCCAAAGGCAATAAGGGCTTTGGCGAATGGCCGTTTGACCGCGCCCATTTCCTTTTGCTGAATGTCGCGGTCGGCGGCTGGGGCGGGCAACAGGGCGTGGATGAGAGCGCATTCCCGGCCCGTATGGAAGTTGACTATGTCCGCGTCTATCAGAAAGCGGATGCTAGCTAAGAACCTCCACCGGAACATGAACCCAATTCAATTTTCCGTGTTCCTGACGCAAGTCAGGATCGATGGCGGCCGGGAACAGATCAGCCAGCCGCCATGGGTACCAGCTTTCGCTGGCAGCACGGGTCATTTGCACCCGGCACAATGACTCGGAAACATTCGCAGATCGCTCTTGCACTCCACCGCAACCCGCGCCATACGCGCCTGAATCAAAAAAATCCTCGATGGAGTTGACCCCCATGTCCTCTCAAGCCTCTGCGCCCAAAAAAGTTGTTCTGGCTTATTCCGGAGGCCTCGACACCTCGATCATCCTGAAATGGCTGCAAACCGAGTTTGGCGCTGAGGTAATCACCTTCACGGCCGATCTCGGCCAGGGCGAAGAGATTGAACCGGCCCGCGCCAAGGCCATCGCCGCGGGCGTCAAACCGGAAAATGTCTTTATCGAAGATGTGCGCGAGGAATTCGTCCGCGATTTCGTCTTCCCGATGTTCCGCGCCAATGCCGTCTATGAAGGCGTTTATTTGCTCGGCACCTCGATTGCCCGCCCGTTGATCGCCAAGCGCCAGATCGAGATTGCTGACATGATGGGCGCCGACGCGGTCTGTCATGGCGCGACCGGCAAAGGCAATGACCAGGTCCGGTTCGAGCTCGGTTATTATGGCCTCAATCCGGACATCAAGGTCATCGCGCCATGGCGTGACTGGGAGTTCAAGTCCCGCACCGACTTGCTCGCTTTTGCGGAAAGCCAGGGCATTGAAATCGCCAAGGACAAGCGCGGCGAAGCGCCTTTCTCGGTGGATGCCAACCTGCTCCACTCCTCGTCCGAAGGCAAAGTCCTGGAAGACCCGGCGGAGGCGGCGCCAGAATTCGTCCACTTGCGCACTGTGGCGCCGGAAGACGCGCCGGATGCGCCGGAAGTCATCACCATCGGCTTCGAAAAGGGCGATGCCTGCGCCATCAATGGCGAAGCAATGAGCCCCGCCACCATCCTGACCAAGCTCAACGAGTATGGCCGCAAGCATGGCATTGGCCGCCTCGACCTGCTCGAGAACCGGTTTGTCGGCATGAAGTCCCGCGGCATCTATGAGACGCCGGGCGGCACCATCCTGCTGACCGCGCATCGCGGCATGGAGAGCATCACGCTTGATCGGGGCGCGGGTCACCTCAAGGACGAG
>JBCCZH010000196.1:0-6051 GCA_039188075.1 Pseudomonadota bacterium | reverse complement strand
CGCATGGCCCGTTCCGCGAAATATTCCTCTGCCGTCTTCGGCGTTGGCTTCGATTTTCCAAATTGAGCGAACGAAGAGGTCGCAAACACCAGGGCAAGTGTCAGCAAGGCCAGAGTTCGAAATAGCATCTAGTGGCTCCACGCAGGGTTATGGTGTGTAATAATATAGCTAGGAATTAGGCGCTTTTCTGTCGAGTCTTGCCAGACAGTGTTTCGACTGCCACCGTAACAAAAAATGGGAGATTTGCATGTCGGCAGAAAATCAACGTCCGATCGGGTCCGGCTTTGGTGCCAAAGCACCAGCGGCTGATGTGGTTCAGGGCATGGACCTGTCCGGGAAGAACGTGATTGTCACTGGCGGCTATAGCGGCATCGGAATTGAAGAAGTGCGGGCTCTGGCCGGTGTCGGTGCGAAAGTAACCGTGCCGGCGCGGCGCCCGGATGCGGCCAAGGACGCGCTGGGTGAAGTCTCTGGCGATATTGAAATCGCGAGCATGGACCTGGCCGATATTGGCTCGGTGCGGAAATTTGCCGATGATTATGTTGCCACCGGGCGGTCGCTCGACATCCTGATCAATAATGCGGGCATCATGGCGTGTCCGCTGGATCGGGTCGGACCCGGCTGGGAACGGCAATTCGGGGTCAATCATCTCGGCCATATGGCATTGGCGGTCGGTCTGTTGCCGGCGCTTCAAAAGGCTGGTCAGTCTCGACTCGTGGCGCTCTCTTCCACGGCGCACATTCGCGGCGACGTGAATTGGGACGACCCGAATTATGAAACCTCCGAATATGACAAATGGGATGCCTATGCGCAGGCCAAATCAGCCAACGCGCTGTTCGCGCTCGGTGCGGATCGGCGTTGGGATCAATATGGCGTAACCGCTTTTGGCGTGCATCCCGGTGGGATTTTCACGCCGCTGCAGCGCCATCTGACGGTCGAAGAAATGTCGGCGCTGGGCTGGATGAACCCGGACGGGACAATCCCCGACATGATCAAGGCCATGTTCAAGACTCCGGAACAGGGCGCCTCAACCGCAACCTGGGCGGCGACCTCGCCGCAGCTGGATGGTCGCGGCGGTGAATATTGCGAGGATTGCGATATTGCCCAGCTGGCCGGTCCGGACAGTCAACGCTGGGAGCATGCGCGCGAATGGATTTGCGACGACACCAAGGCCGATCGCCTATGGGAAATGAGCGAGGCCATGCTGGCCTCTGCCTGATATTCAACTTTTTGGTTGAATAATAATCTGAACCCTGTATATTCATCCACATGGTTGAATATACAGAGAGATTGAATCAGACCTTTCGCGCCCTGTCCGACCCGACGCGGCGCGCAATGCTGGAATCCCTTCGCACGGGACCGAAGACGATTGGTGTCCTGGCCGAGCCGTTCGACATTTCCTTCGCTGCGACGTCCAAACATGTCGGCATTCTGGAAGAGGCGGCCCTGATCCGCCGTGAGAAAAACGGCCGCGAACGGATTTGTCATTTACAGCCCGGCACCCTGCAACAGGCGCAGACCTGGCTGGACGAGCAGGCCGCCTTCTGGACCGGCGCGCTGGATGCTCTGGAAACCGCACTCAAAGAAGAGGATGAAGATCATGGGTGATTTTGTGGCCTATCCCCAACCGACTGTGTTGGAAATCTATCGCGACTTGCCAGGTCCGATCGAGCGGGTCTGGGACTATCTGACCAAGTCTGAATTGCGTCAGAAATGGCTGTGCGCCGGCGCGGTGGCATCTGAGGCCGGCGGCACGATTGTGTTTGATTTTGATCATTCGCGCCTGTCAAAACATCCGACGCCAGACAGCCATGCCGGCAGCGGCGACCAGCATATGGTCGGCACGGTGCGTGTGTTTGAGCCGCCGCATCATCTCGCCTTTTCCTGGCCTTCGGCGGAAGCTGAAGCGCCGACCGAGGTGGTGATCAAGCTGACCGAAACCGAGTCCGGCGTCCGTTTGCATTTGCGCCATGAGAAGCTGATCACGGATGATTACAAGTCCGGCGCCTCTGCGGGCTGGCATGTCCATCTCGATATTCTTGGCGATGTCCTGGGCGGCGAGCCTGGGCGCGATTTCTGGGAACATTTTCTCGAGCTTGAACAGACTTATAAACAGCGCCTGGCAATGGCGGAATGAGCCCGGCACCGGCCGGGTATTCCGGCAAGCCGCTCTACCAGAAGCTCGGCCTGAAGCCGGGTATGCGATGTCTGACCCTCAGGGCGCCGGATCATTATCCAGAGCTGGTCGATGGGGCCGAGGGCGTGCGTTTCCTCAAGCGCGCGGCCCCGGCTGATCTGGTCCATATCTTCTGTCGCCAGCGCCGGGACGTCGCGCCGCTCGTCGATCGAGCCCTGCGCAGCGTTGTGACCGGCGGGATGATCTGGGTCTCCTGGCCGAAAAAATCCTCACCACTCTACAAAGATCTGACCGAGCAGGACTTTCGCGACCATATCCTGCCGCTTGGCTGGGTGGATGTGAAAGTCTGCGCCGTGGATAGTGACTGGTCCGGGCTGAAATTTCTGCGGCGGCGGGCGTGAAACAGGTCAATATCGGAACGTTCAAAGTTCCGGGTTTTGACATCGATCCGGTTACCGCAAATATTCAAGACGAAGCGAACCTTAGTCGCCGCCAGCCCAGAAAGGCAGACAGATGACGTCCAGACGAGATGTTTTGAAATCAATCGCCATTGGCACAACCGCGCTTGGCATGGCCACGTCCTCGTCTGCCAATGCGGATCCTGAATCAGGCGTCAAAAGCAAGATCACGCTTCCTCCTCCGATTTCCAATGAAGAGCGCGGTGTCCGCATCGCCCAGGCGCAGACGCTGATGCAGGAACAGGGGCTGGCTGGCATCGTCATCGAAGCCGGCACCAGTATGCGTTATTTCTCCGATCTCGCCTGGCGCCAGTCGAGCCGTCTGACGGCTCTGGTGATTCCGGCAGAGGGCGCCCCTGTTGTGATCACGCCGGCTTTCGAAGAGAGCAAGCTTCGCGAACTCATGGTCATGGATATGGAAGTCCGGACCTGGAATGAACATGAAAGCCCGTTTGCCCTGATTGGCGGCGTGCTGGATGATCGAGATGTGGTCGGCGCGATCGGGCTCGAACGAACGACGCGGTTCTTTGTCGCGGAAGGCCTGACATCAGATGTGCCGGGTCGGGAGATCGTCTCGGCGTCTCCGGTTGTGTCCGCCCTACGCCAGATCAAGACCACGCGCGAACTCGATCTCATGAAAGCCGCCAATGCGATCACCATGGCGGCCTATCGCGAGATCTATCCGAAAGTCGAGGCCGGTATGACCGGCGCGGACATCGGCGCGCTGATGATTGCGGCGACCCGCGCGCTTGGCGGGAACCCGGTCTTCACGCTGGCGCTGGTCGGGGAGGCGAGCGCTTATCCGCATGGCTCGAAAAAGGTCCATACGGTCTCAGAGGGCCAGGTCGTGCTGATGGATTGCGGCTGCGATGTGCATGGCTACAAGTCCGACATTTCGCGCACCTGGGTGCATGGTGACGCCAATGCGGAACAGCGCCGGGTCTGGGATACGACGCGCCGCGGGCAGGACATAGTCATGCAAATGGCGCAGATCGGCACCCCGATCGGGGCGATCGATGAAGCGGTAAGATCCTATTATGAAAGCCAGGGCTGGGGCCCGGGATATACGCTGCCGGGCCTGTCGCATCGTACCGGTCATGGCATCGGCATGGACGTGCATGAGGACCAGTTCGTCGTGCTCAGCAATCGCACGCCACTCGCGCCGGGCATGTGTTTCTCAAATGAGCCGGGCATCTATCTGCCGGGCAAGTTCGGGGTGCGGACCGAAGATTGTGTCTATATGACCGAGGACGGACCGAAACTGTTCACAAGCCATGCCCCGTCGATCGATGATCCGATGGGATAAGGGGGGACGCGAGCCCCGGACGACGGTCTGATTTGGCGGTTGCCTGCCTGACCCGTACGCTTGACCTCGACCCACACTCAGCGCAGGGAGAGGCCATGTCCGAGCAGCCTCAGGAAACACCCGCGAAAGCGCGCCGATCCCGACTGGGGCTCTGGCTTGGCCTCGGCGCGTTGGCGCTGGTTTTGGCGCTGTTTCTGTTTGGCCGCTATTCGGAATTCCTCGACCTGCAAGCGCTGGAGCGGGCGATTGCGACCTTCGCGGAAGGCCCCTGGGGCGTGCCAGCTCTGATCCTGACCTTTTGTGGCTGCGCCTTTATCGGTGTGCCGCAATTCCTGCTGATCGGGATCGCCGTCTATGCCTTCGGGCCGATCTGGGGCGCGGTCTGGGCCTGGGTGGCGACGCTCTGTTCCGGGACAGTGACCTTCTGGGTCGGCCGGTTTTTCGGCGAGGCGACATTGGCCCGCCTGGGGCAGGGGCGGATCAAGGCTTTTGCAGACTTTGTCGCCCGTAACGCCTTTGCGGCCAGCGCGATTGTGCGCAATTTCCCGACCGGACCGTTTCTGATGGTCAACATGGTGTTTGGCGCCGTCCGCGCCCGGTTTCTGCATTACCTGACGGGCATGGCGCTCGGTGTGATCCCCAAGATTGCGCTGGTGGCCTTTGGCCTGCAGGCGATCCAGGCGGCCCTGGCCGGCAATATCTGGCTCGCCAGCCTGGCTGCCCTGGCCGCGATGGCGGTTTTCATTGGCGGTGTCCTATATGTGCGGCATCGGCGCCGCAAAGGGGAAAATATTGCGCTCAATGCAGATTAGCCTGTTGACACTGCCGGCCCGTCGCCGCATTGCAGTGGTCATGCGCAAGAATTTGCCTCCTCAGAGCCTACTCCTCCTTATCGGCCCCTGGCCGGTAGTGACGGGCGTTTAGCGCCTGCGTCCACGGCCAGGGGATAGACCTTAAAAAGTTTCTCACATCACCAGGCCAGACAGATGACCGATCAAACTGAAATTGTAATTTTTGACACCACCATGCGCGATGGCGAACAATCGCCCGGCGCGTCCATGACGCATAATGAAAAGCTGGCGCTCGGCGAACTGCTCGAGACCATGGGCGTACACGTGATCGAAGCCGGCTTTCCGGCCGCTTCAGTCGGCGACTTTGAAGCCGTCAGCGAAATTGCCCGGCGCTCCAAATCGGCAACGATTTGTGGCCTGGCCCGCTCGACTCCGGGCGATATTGATCGCTGCGCCGCGGCGGTTCGCCATGCTGCGAAGCCGCGCATTCACACGTTTATTTCAACCAGTCCTGTGCACATGAAGCACAAGCTGAAAATGGGCCCGAACGCCGTGCTTGAAGCGGTCGGTCGCTCCGTCGCGCAGGCCCGCAATCTGGTCGATGATGTCGAATGGAGCCCGGAAGACGCGACCCGGACCGAGTTCGACTTTCTGTGCAAGTGTATCGATGCGGCGATCACATCCGGCGCCACGACGATCAATATTCCAGACACGGTCGGATATTCGCATCCTGAGGAATATGGCAATCTGATCCGGCGTCTGCGCGAGACCATTCCGGACAGCGACAAGGTGATCTGGTCGACCCATTGCCATAATGACCTGGGCCTGGCGGTCGCCAATTCGATTGCCGGGGTTCAGAACGGCGCGCGCCAGGTCGAGTGTACGATTAATGGCCTCGGCGAACGGGCTGGCAATGCGGCGCTGGAAGAGGTCGTCATGGCCTTTAATGTGCGCCGGGACGATCTGCCCTTCACAACCGGGCTCGATACCAGCCGCCTGGCCTCTGCCAGTCATATGGTGAGCCGGATTACCGGCTTTCCGGTCCAGTATAATAAGGCGATTGTCGGCAAGAATGCCTTCGCGCATGAAAGCGGCATCCACCAGGATGGCATGCTGAAAAATGCCGAAACCTATGAAATCATGCGCCCGGAAGATGTCGGCGTCTCCAAAACCAGCCTGGTCATGGGCAAGCATTCCGGCCGGCACGCGTTCCGGGATAAGCTGGAAAGCCTCGGCTATGAGCTCGACAAGGACAGCCTGAATGAGGCGTTCAAGCGGTTCAAGGAATTGGCGGACAAGAAAAAGCACGTCTTTGACGACGACCTGATCGCGCTGGTCGATGATCAATTGTCGGCCATG
>JBCCZH010000195.1:0-6104 GCA_039188075.1 Pseudomonadota bacterium | reverse complement strand
GTTGCATATCAGATTTTCCTCGACGCCTGCGTGAAAAGATATACCAATAGACAATAAGACGTTCGCTTCGCCAATAGCGAATACGAGGATTTGGAGGATTTCATGGTGCAAGACGGCGAATTCAAGCGTGGCTGGCCTGTACTGGCGGCCGCAGCGGTCGGCGTCGGGCTCGGTCTCTCACCCCTTCCTTTTTATACGATTGGTGTGATGATTCCGCCCTTGCTCGGCGAGTTTGGTCCGATGGGCTGGTCCGCCGGTGATATTCTCAACGCGCTCGCCATTTACACATTTGGGGCCTTTTTCGCATCGCCCTTCATCGGGGTGCTTGCAGAACGGTTCGGCGCCCGTCGGGTGGCCCTGATATCGATTGTGACTTTCGGTCTGGCCATGATGGCGCTGGCGCTGAATACGGGCTCCAAGACGCTGTATATCGGGCTTTGGCTCGTGCTCGCCTTTGCGGGGGCCGGCACATTGCCAATCACGTTCACACGGCCGGTGGCGAACTGGTTCAAGGACAATCGTGGGATCGCGCTCGGCATCGCCCTGATTGCAACCGGCGTCTTCGGAGCACTTGCCAAGTTTGGCTCTCAATACATCGTGTCGAACGAGGCGTTCCACTTTGTTGGCGGGTCTGGTTGGCGCTCGGCCTATGTGTTGCTGGGGCTATTGCCGATCGTGATTGCACTGCCCCTGTCTTATCTCAGCTTGCGGGATGTCAGTGACGAGCCTGCCAGCGAAGCCAGTATTGTCGACATGAAATATCCGATCCTCGGCATCGCGCTGCTCGGCACAATTGGCCTGGTCTGGATGGTGATCAGTCAGGTCGTGCCGCTGATCGGGCAGAATGGGCTGCGGCTGGAATATGCTATGGCGTTCGCCTTCTGCGGCCTGGTTTTCATTCCGGTGCTGATGATGATGGTGCTGGATATCAAGAAATCTCCGCCGCAAGTTGAAGAAGGACAGGCGTTTGAGCTGCCCGGCATGACCTTGCCGCAGGCTTTGAAAGAGTGGCGGTTCTGGCTGCTGGCGATTTCCTTTGTCCCAATCTCTTATGCGATCGGTGCGATCATCCCGAACATTGAGCGTGTCTTGCGCGCGAATGAATTCGGCATGGATGAAGCGGTCGGGCTGGCAACGCTGACCGGCCTCGCAGTCCTGGGGGGACGCATCATTGGCGGCTATCTCATTGACCGCTTCTGGGCGCCAGGCGTGGCTTTCTTCTTCCTGGCATCGCCGGCAATTGCCTTATGGATGCTGGCACAGCCCGGTGTGACCCCAATGACAGCGACGATCGCGATCCTGATGATCGGCTTTGGCGCCGGGGTCGAGTATGACTTCATGGCCTATATGGTATCGAAATATTTCGGGATGAAATCCTACTCGGCCATTTATGGTGCGATCTATGGGTTCTTTGCCCTGGGCGCCGGGCTTGGGCCCAGCATCATGACCGATATTGCGGACGGACGCGGGATACACTTCCTCGGCATCAATCTCGGCATCCTACCCGGACAGGACTGGAACTTCACGCTGACCAGCGCGGCCATCATTTTGTTCGTCTCAACGATCCCGTTGCTCTTCCTGGGCAAGTATCGATACACAGACGGCCACTAGACCGACTGCGACGCATCCAGCTTGCCGAGCACCAGATCTGCGCTGTCTTTCGGGAACGCGTCCATGAAGCCATAGCCCCATTGCGGGCATTCAATGATCTCGCCATTGCGCATCATGCCGTCCGCGCGGCGGGTGCATTCGGTCAGGTCATCTGTCGGGTTCAGCAGGGTGATCCGATGCGGCAGTTTTGCCAGCGCCTCATCAAACGGTTTGCCCCAGGCAAAGGCCGCGACATGACCCCATTCATAAGCCTCGCCGCCCATCATGTTCATATACATGGACCGGTCCATCATTTCCAAAGTCTGACCCGGGCCCTGGCGTTCCATGATCCGGTCCCAGCTGATCTTGAACCGCGTGTGCGCCGCGTCGAGCGGGATGGGCGTGAACATGTCCTTGAACATCTCGCGCTCTTCATCGGTGAGAATGGCAGCTGAAATCATCGCAATGGCGTGGACACGATTGGCCTGGGTCAGCGCCATCTGCGCCGCTACTTTCGCGCCGGTATGATTGCCAAACAGGTCGACGGTCTCGAGACCCAGGCCATCCGCCAAGCGCCACATCTCCTCGGCATACATCGGGATCGTGGTCGCGTCTTCGGATGGTGCCGGATCCGACATGCCATAGCCGGGATAATCCGGCGCAATGACCAGACGGTCGCGGCTGGCCTCGCGCATGAATGTGTCAAACTCCAGACCACTTTTCGGGCTTTGGTGCAGACAGATCAGGGGCGGTTTGCCGCCATCGCTTCGGGCCTCTGCCAGACGGTAATGGATTTGACCAAATGTCCCATCAACATAGCCCTTGCGCATCATTGCCCTTACTCCGCGGCGACGGTGACGACCGCCTTGCCTTTATTCTTGCCGGCCATCAGACGGGCGAACAGAGCTGGGGCATTGTCCAGGCCATCAACCCGGTCTTCCGCGAACCTTAACTGTCCGCTCGTGATCCAGGGCGCCGTTTCAGCGACATATTCATCCCAGCGCGGGTAGAAGTCATAGACGACCAGGCCATGCAGCTGCGCCCGTTTGCCAATGATCAGACCAGCATTCAGCGGGTGCTGGCTCTGGGTCTCGGTATGATAAGCGTCGACCAGGCCGCACAGAACGCCGCGCGCATAGGTCTGCGCATGGGTCAGGGCGAGCATGGCCATATCGGCCGAAACATTCTCGAAGAAGACCGACAGACCATCCGGCAAGGCCTCGGCCAACCGGTCGCGCCATCCGTCGGCCTTGTAATCGATACAGGCATCGAAGCCATACGTGTCGGTCACCAGCGCGCATTTCTCTGGCCCGCCTGCAATGCCAACCACACGCCCAGCGCCCTTGATCCGCGCGATCTGTCCAACCGTGCCGCCGACAGGGCCCGCCGCGGCATCGACAAGCACTGTGTCGCCGGCTCCGACCTTGGCGAGTTGCGTGATCCCGGCCCAGGCGGTCAGGCCCGGCATGCCCAGCACACCCGCATGGGCGGCGAGGGGCGCTGTGGTCGGATCGATCTTGCGAACCTCGGAGGTGGGGAGGGCGACGAATTCCTGCCATCCGCCTTCCATGGCGTGCACCCAGTCACCCTCACGAAAGGCCGCCGCGCGGCTTTCAACGACCTGGCCGACAATGGCGCCCGGGATGGCGCCTTTCATCGGCTCTGGCGGCGCTTCGCCCATATGCCGACCGCGCAGGCGGGAGCCGACATAAGGATCCAGGGAGAGATGCACGACCCGAACGACCAGACCATCGTCCGGACAGGTTGGGCGATCGGCCTCGATGATCGCAAAGTCTTCCGCCGTGGGTTTGTGATCCACCGCATGCTTCAGGGTTCCGAGCTTCATGCTTTATCCTTCAACCATTTCTATCAATGTGCCGTCCGGGTCCTGCAGGACGCCGACGCGCTTGCCTTTATAAATCGCCCCGTCGCGAACAGTCGGCGCGGTCAGCCAGGGACCAGGCAGGCGATCAAAGTCCGGGTGGAACAGTGTGCCAATGGCGCAGCCGGGCACCAGCATGCCGTCATGCCTAGGCCGCGCGACCGCATAGTCAGGATACTGGTCCAGTTCGAGGAACACGTCCTTGTCATGAATGAGGGTACAGATGCGATGCAACTCATCCAGCGGCGTGCCATAGGCCTTGGCGATCATCGTGTAGGGGATTTCCATTTCCCGTCCAAATGCGAGCCCGCATTTGGCCTGCATCCAGGCGGCGGCTCGGTCCATGTCCGAACTGCCCATGACGAGGATGAAGAGCTTGTCGATCAGGCTGCCGGCGCGCGGCAGATTGTACTCGGGCAGGTCATCATTGATCTGGGTGAGATAGACGATCTCCTCATCCGGGCCTTTGACCTGCATCGGATGAATGGCATCCAGCCCCGGGATCTTGTTGGGTGGTCCGATAATCTCGAACGGGCTGTCCAGCATACGGGCGTTCACGGCCATCACGTCCTGGACGCAAATCTCGATCGCGTTCCAGCCATAGGAGCGCAGCGCCTTGAACCCGTCGACCGGCGGCTGTTCGACAAAGCGCAGGAAAATGTCCGCGCCGGAACTTGGCTGCATGACCGCATAGGCGCAGCCTGCGGACCTTGGCGTCTGCCAGCTTGCCGCGAGCGCCTCCGGGATCACACCTTGTTCGACGAGCGTATAATCGAAATAGTCGCTATACAGACCCATGGTCCTGGACAAGTCAGCCACGGTCACAGTCGCAGCGCGGAGAAGTTTCATTCCAGCAAGCCCTTTGCAAAGCCCCAAAAAGGGCGGCATAAGAAAAGATATATCATTTGTTTTGGCTGCGGCTAGCACCTTAAGGAGAAAAGATGATGAGCGCCTATATGATTGTCTTCGCGAAAATCCATGATCGTGATCGGTTCATCAGTGAGTATGGCATGCCGACCGCGCAACTGATTGGTGAATATGGCGGCGAATATGTGTTGCGCAGCCCGGGTGTGGAGTCGCTCGAGGGCGGTCTGTTCGATGGCACCAGCGCGGTCATCTCGAAATGGCCGAGCAAGGATGCAATTAGGGCATTCTGGAATTCCGACGCTTATGAGAAACTCAAGGCAGCGCGCCAGCCCCTCGCTGATGCGCATGTGATGATTGTGGAGGGATAGAGAATGATGAAGTGGTCTTTGGGTCTTGCCAGCGTCGTGATCCTCGCAGCCTGTCAGACAATGTCGGAACAGGACCTGACCGAGGAGCGACCGGATATTCCCGAATCGACGGTCATGCTTGCCAGTGCCGGTCAGTCCAAACCGCAAATGGATGGCCACACCATCATTGCCCGCGCGCACGCGGCTGCGGGGGGCGAGACCTTCGTCAATCCGGGCACATTGTTCCTGTCAGGCTATAATGTGATTTATGGTCAGGATGGTGGCTCCCGAACCTGGGACAATTATGCCATGTGGCGCGTCTTTGCCGATGAGAAGGCCGACGCTCACGCGGCCAATGGCAAGGTTCGAATTGAGGCCTGGCAGGGCGACAAGCTCGCCATGCTGCTCAGCTTTGATGGCGAGGCGACGTATAATCAGAATGGTCGCATGGAAGATCAGTCCGCAAATGCGATGTGGAGCAATAATTTCGGCTTCGGCGCGATTCGCAACGCGCTGGACGAAGGCTGGACACAGGCGCGGCGATCTGATCGCACAATTGATGGCAAGCCGGCTTACATGGTTCAGCTCACCGACCCGTCAGGTGGCCAGACCCTGTTCGGCTTTGACCGCAGCACTATGCAAATCCTCTATGTCGGGTTCGACACGCCGCGCGGCTGGCATGAGCGGCGCTATTCAGACTATTTCTCCAAGCCCGGAATCAACTGGCAACAGGCCGGGCGGGTGCGGCTCTATTATGACGGCGTGCTTGCCAATGAAGCGGTCTGGACGGATTTCGAGGTCGGACAGACGCTCGCCGACTCGGCTTTCGTGATCTCTGAAGCGCCGACCAGGCCGACCTTTGACTAGAAGGGTTTAACGGCGCCGAAAAAGGCGGTGGTCAGGATCAGGCCCCAATACATGTATGCGACAGTGCGGCCGAGCTGGATTGATTTGTTCAGCCTGGTCTCAACTTCCGGATTTGGCCCTGCAGCCAGAACCGGGAACATTTTCTGCCACTCATGCATGATCAGGCGGAGGATGACGCCAATGATCAAGGCCGTGCCATAAGTCAGGATCTTGGCCGCGAACCAGAGCTGCCCCTCACCGCCAGCAAAGGGACCATTGCCCATCAGTGACATCAGAGATGTGATCAGAAGGGTCGGGATCAGGATGTATCGCGTCCAGTCTTCAATATCCGAAAGTGGTTTGAACCAGGCCGTGCCGCGCTTGGCGAAAGCGCCCCACGTGATGCCCATCCAGACGAGCCAGATCAGCCACATCGCGACCAGCCAGCCGCCCCCCAGAGGCTGCACGCCCCAGAGATATCCCATGTGAAGGCCGAGCGGGAGCAGGCTGATAATGCCCGTCCGCGCCATGATGTCGATGCGATAGGCAGTTTCCATATGCCGCTGCCGCTC
>JBCCZH010000194.1:0-6112 GCA_039188075.1 Pseudomonadota bacterium | reverse complement strand
TGAGTGGCGCGGAAATGCCAGCATGGTTTGGCGCAACGGCGCCTGGGGCGCAGGACTGTTCTATAATTATGTTGGGGAAGTCATCGATACGTCAGTGACCGGACCAAACAGTGAAATCTTCGTCGTCGATGAGTTCGAGACTATCAGTCTCTACGGCCAATACACGATCGAGGAAATCCTGGGCGGGGATACGCGGATCCGAATCGGTGCGCGCAATATCACCGATGAAGAGCCGCCCCTCGCTGACGAATTTGCCAGCGGCTATTTCCCAAGCTTGCACTCTAACCGTGGGCGTTACTGGTACGTGGATATCCGCAAGGAATTCTAATCAGTGCCATCGCAGGTGAGCTTGCTCCTCCTGAGCTCACCTGCATGCTCAGGTGCATGTCATGAAAATCGCGATCATTGGAGCAGGTGTTGTCGGTGTTACGACGGCATATATGCTCGCCAAAACCGGCCATGAGGTAAGCGTTTTTGACCGCGAGCCCCGCGCGGCTATGGAAAGCAGTTTCGCAAATGGTGGCCAGCTTTCTTACGGCTTCGCGTCTCCGATGGGAACGCCTGGTTTGCTTGGAAAGATTCCAGGCATTCTGCTCGGTAGCGATCCGGCGTTTCGGATGCCGTCGACGCTATCCCTGGACTTTGTGAAATGGTCGACGCAGTTTCTCGCACATTGTCGATCAAACCAATCCAGAAAAGACGCAGCTGCGCTCGCCCAATTGGCGCGCCGATCCGGTGATGTGTTTGAGCAGATCCTGTCTGATGTCAGTTTCGATTTTGGTCACCGCAAGACCCATAAGCTGGTCCTTCTGAAGCGTGAAAAGGATCTGCGTCAGGCCGAAGCCTTCAGCAATGGTACACGTCATGAAGTCTTATCCTGGCAGGCCTGCCTTGAACGCGAACCGGCGCTACACGGATATACAGGATTTGCCGCTGGTGGGGTTTGGATTGAAGGCGATGAGGTTGGCGATGCGGCGCGTTTCACCGAACAAATGGTAACCTATTGCGAGCGCGCATTCGGGGTTCGTTTCGTGTTCAATGCGGACGTAACGGATGTTTCCGGCGCGCGTGATGGTCAACGGCAACTCACCTTGGCGAGCGGCGATGAACACGCATTCGATGCGATCGTGATCTGTACAGGTGTTGCGGGCACGCAGCTTTTGCGCGGTTTGGACGTGCGTCTGCCGATCTATCCGGTCATGGGCTATTCTCTCACCGCGCCTTTGGGCGCTTCGCCACCGGAAGTGGCAGTCACGGATGCGGGATCCAAGGTCGTTTTTTCGAGAATTGGTGAACAAATCCGGATTGCCGGTTTCGCCGACTTTGGAATTGCGAGCGAAGAACGTCGCCGTCAGCGGGTTCAGGATCTGATTCAGATGGCTCGGAATCTTATTCCTGAAGTTGCTGACTATACAAATATTGCCTCCACGTGGATCGGCGCCCGGCCTGCGACTCCAAGCAGTTTGCCGATTGTCAGATCCTCAAAAGCGTCAGGCATTTACTTAAACATGGGGCACGGCATGTTCGGTTGGACACTCTCTGCCGGTGCCGCACAAAGCCTCGTAGATATTATTGGACCAGCGACGCAAGCAAGCTGCGCCGCATAAGGAGCAAAACCATGATCAGATCCCTCGCATTCTTATCGATTTTTCTAGGGGCCGCCTGTTCGCAGCTGCCCGCAGGAGCGCCCGTCGTGGAGGTGCTTGAAGGCGATCTTTGCCAAACGCAGGTCTTTCGAGTCGACGCAGACTTCTCGGCTGCGAATATGGCCTCGTGCAAAGTGGTCGACGAGTCCGCTATTGAAGTCTTACTCCAGCCTGAAGATACGCCGATCAATCCCAGCCCCTGGTACGCCGTACGTTTGACACCAAATCAGCCCGGCAGTGTTCGATTGATCCTTCGCTATGAAGAACATCCCCATCGATACAAACCAAAAGTCAGTTTTGATGGTGCAGCGTGGATCGTTCTCCCGGACGACCGCGTGGATGTGAAAGCGGAGGGATATCGCGTGATCCTTGATCTGGATCTGGATACGCAGCCTTTGTTCGTCTCAGCGCAAGAGTTGTACACCAATGCGGCGCATGATGCCTGGATCCGCGCACAAGCTGAAAAGCCGTTTGTCACCATGTCCGAGATTGGCACGTCAATAGAAGGGCGCCCGATCTCCATGATCCGAACGGAGGCATCCTTGGAAGCTCCCAAGACAGTAATGATGACCGGGCGGCAACATCCGCCTGAAATTCCCGGGGCACTCGCCTATGATCGTTTCGTTGAAGAAGTTCTGAGCGACACGGAGCTCGCCAACACTTTTCGAAGTCAGTTCGACCTAATCATGATTCCGAACATCAATCCTGATGGCGTCGAGCACGGGCATTGGCGGCACAATAAAGGCGGACTCGATTTGAACCGGGATTGGGGCCCATTTACCCAGCCAGAAACGCAGGCGGTAAAAGCCGTCATCGATAGTATTGAGTCTCCAGGACTGGCGCTGTTTCTCGATTTCCATTCGACCAGTAAGAATGTCTACTATACCCAGCCACTGGGAAATGATGGGACTGAATATGATTTTACCGAGTCTTGGCTGAATCGCGGACGGGTCCGACTTCCGCAATACGTGTTCGAACGCCAAGGCTCGCACAATCTCGCGCTGCCGACATCGAAAACCTATATTTTCGAAACCTATGGAATCCCGGCGATCACTTATGAAGTCGGCGACGAAACTGACCGCGCAGAGGCTATAGAAACGGCACGCGTCCTAGCGCAAGAGATGATGCTTCTATTGCTGGAGCATGAGTAGAGTCTATGCGTGTCCTGGTGGGTCTTGTCAGCGGCGTGATCGCTCTGGCGGCGTGCCAGGGAGCGAGCGAACCGCCAACCATTTACGACGTTCAGATCTCGGGTGGCCTTGTCTTCGACGGCCTGTCGACTGAAGGACGTTCTACCGACATATTTATCGAAGGCGATCAGATCGTCTTCATCGGCAATGGCGCCAAGGCGAATACTCACGGTCGCACGATCATTGATGCGGCCGGATTAATTGTCGCTCCGGGCTTTATCGACCCACACACGCATACAACATCGGACGTTTTGTTCAGTAACACCAAAAAACGACTCGATGGATACCTGACCCAGGGTGTGACGACGGTCGTCTCTGGCAATGATGGACAAGGCCCAACCGATATTGGCGGAACGTTGCAGGCGGTCGAAGCGCGCGGCGTTGGACCAAACTTCGCGCTTTTTACCGGGCACGGGTCCATTCGCGGCAAAGTACTCGGACGCGAAAATAGAGCGCCGACAGAAAGTGAGCTCGATCATATGCGCGCGCTCACGCGAACGGCACTTCAAGAAGGTGCAATCGGTCTCTCCTCGGGTCTTTACTATGCTCCGGCCTCATACGCGAGCACGGAGGAAATTGTCGAGCTGGCGAAAATTGCAGGCGAGTACGGAGCGCCCTATGACACCCACATACGTGATGAGAGCACCTATTCGGTTGGGCTTTTGAACGCCGTGAATGAGGCGATCGAAATCAGCCGTCAAAGCGGGGCGCCGCTTCATCTTGCACACATAAAGGCGCTCGGCGTCGATGTTTGGGGATTCAGTGACGCGGTCATTGCCGCAGTGGAAGCCGCGCATGCTGATGGAATCAAAGTTACAGCGGATCAATACCCATGGTCGGCGTCAGGCACGCGCATTTCGAATGCACTAATTCCCAACTGGGCCAAGGCAGATTCAGATGAAGCCATGTTCGCGCGCTTGCGCGATCCGAACAATCAAGTTCGTCTGTTTGATGAGATTACTGAAAACCTTCGAAAGCGGGGCGGCGCGGATGCCATTCTACTCGTCGCGCGACCGAATGGGCTGCCAAGTGAAACACTAACAGTCGAAGCCGATCGACGCGGTATAGACCCTGTTCGTGCGGCGATAGAAATTGTTCTGGAAGGCGATTCCCGGATCGCATCGTTCAACATGGAAGCCAGTGACATCGAGAATTTCATGGTGCAGCCATGGGTCATGACTAGCTCAGACGGAACCAATGGCCACCCAAGAAAGTATGCGAGTTTCCCGAGAAAGTACCAAACGTATGTGACCGAAAAACAGGTCATATCAATGGCAGACTTTATCAATCGCAGCACCCGCCTGACCGCGGACACGCTGTCTCTATGTGATCGCGGGCGACTTCAACCAGGTCTGATTGCTGACATTGTCGTCTTCGATCCAGATCGCTTCAGACCTGTGGCTGACTTTTCAAATCCGACGCTTTTGTCTGAAGGCGTTGTCCATCTCTTTGTGAACGGCAAAGCCGCGATCCGTGATGGCGAACTGAGCGAAGCCTTGTACGGGCAACCTCTGCGTCGTGGGACGTGTAATCAAAGTGTGGAGACAATCCGATGAGCTTGGAAAACTACCCATCCCTGTCCTCTTGGATCGGAAGGTATTCGCAAGATTGTGCCTGCGTATCACCAGATGTCGCCAAGACTCCTGAAGGGCGCGCGGCGCTCTCAGCGCTGAACGAGTTGGCAGAGTTGCTCAAACGTGGTGATCAAATCGCGCTTGAGGAGTTGATGAAGATGCGGCAGCGCGATGAATGGCTTCGTAGCCGCCATTGCGCTGACGATGAGACGGATGAGTTCTATGACATCCCTCAAACGGACTAATCCATAATAGGAATGGGAGGCGCGCATGCTCGCGGGCTGGTTTAAAATTACGCTCTGGAAGCGGATTCTTGGGGCGTTGGTTCTAGGGCTTATCGTCGGATTAATCTGGGGAGAGGGGGCAAGTTCCATTCGCTGGATGGGTGATATTTTTGTCCGGTCCATCCGAATGCTGGTTGTGCCGTTGATCTTTACAACCCTGGTCGCTGGCGTTGTGGCGATGGGAGACGCTCGGAGGCTGGGGTCGATCGGTTTGAAAGCGTTTGCGCTCTATCTCGGCACGACGGCGCTGGCGATTACCATTGGCTTGGTGTTCGGCACCCTGATGCAGCCTGGCGTGGGTGTCGATCTTTCCGCCGCCGAGGCTCAAACGCTGACCAGCGCGACCACGCTCAGCGAGCGATTGATCAATATGATTCCGGTCAATCCAATTGCCGCGCTGGCAGAGGGCAACATCCTCGCCGTGATCATATTCGCCATTCTGATCGGGATCGGCATCATCATGGTCGGCGATGAGGCAAAGGTCCTGAAAGATCTGTTCAATGCCGGTTCTGAAGTGATGCTGAAGCTGACCTTCATCGTCATGGAGCTTGCCCCGTTTGGTGTGTTTGCCCTGATCGCATGGGTGGCCGGTACACAAGGGGCAACTACATTGCTGAAAGTTGTCACGCTGGCGGCCGCAGTTTATCTCGCCTGTATCGCGCATATCGTGATCGTTCAGTTTGGCATGGTGAAATTCATTGCGCGTATGAGAGTTTTGCCTTTTGCCCGCGGTGCTGTGGATCCTCAGCTCCTGGCTTATTCGACGTCGTCCAGCGCGGCCACACTTCCGGCAACGATGGCGGCGGCGGAAGAGAATATGGGCATTGGGGTTCCCGTCCGCTCCTCGGTTCTGCCGCTGGGCGCGACAGTGAACATGGACGGGACCGCGCTCTATGTCGGGATTGTTGCCCTGTTTTCGGCTCAGGCGTTTGGCGTGCCGCTTGATTTGAGTGACTATTTGATCATTGGCCTGACGACGACGCTGGTCTCCATCGGCACGGCGTCCGTGCCTTCCGCGTCTCTGTTTCTATTGGCCGCTGTCTTGACCTCAATCGGAATTTCAGCCGAGCAAACGGCGATCATTGTCGGATTCATCCTGCCATTTGATCGTGTGCTCGACATGATGCGCACGGTGGTAAATGTAACGGGTGATCTCGCTGTCGCGACGGTTGTTGCGAAGTCCGAGGGCGAGCTGGACGAGGAGACCTACAATGCTGCGCCCGATCTTTAGCCTTATCGCATCCGCCTTCCTGTTATTGAGCGCCGCATGTGAAACCGCGCCCGAGCGGGCGGCAGCGGAAGGCTGGATCAGCGGACGCGTGATTGATGTTGATGGCAAGCCGTTGCAGGCCACCATCGATGTCGGCGCTCAGAGATTTGTGACGAATGGAAGAGGGCGCTACGCGATCGCGCCTGAG